>JAEDNJ010000164.1 GCA_016302525.1 Phascolarctobacterium sp.
TAAAATTACTTATTGCCCCTACGATTTCGGCAAACATACAAGAACTCCCCCTGTCATAGTTTTATCTTATTCTATATTATAGCATAATTTTATCCTCTTAGAAAACAAATTTCCTCTCTAGTCAGCCTTCAATTGTGTAAAGTCCCCTTACCTTTCAACGGATAAATGTCCTTATTATGCAACAAAAAGGAGACCGCAGCAAGCGGTCTCCCTCGTCTTTGCCATTTATGCTTTTGTAAACAGTGCTTATTTAGCTCGCAGGGCGCGGTTGATTTCTACGCGTACAGCGCGACCAAACTCCTCATGAGTCCAATCCCAGCGGGAGGTCAGGGTTTCATCAATTTCCTTGTCCCCGCGCACCACATGCGTATAATACACCCCGTTCAAGCGGTTGTAGGCTGCAGCTTTACCCAAGAGGTCCAGCTTCACCATACGCTCACCTACGCGGTGCATGGGCTTCTTGGCCAGTTTATCAAGCTGCATTACAAAAACGATGTCCACATCGCCTTCCTTAGCAATCTTAGCCAAAACTGCTTGCTCCATGCCGGTCTCAGCATATTTGGAGTCGTCAATAGCTTGGTTCAGCTTATTGTTTTCAATAACCACAAAGCCGGACTGGGACTTCAGGGCCTTAATAGCATTATTATAATATACCTTATTGGCTAGCTCATCGCCCTCCACATGATTAATCAGGGGCAGCAGCGCTACAGTAGCAGCTTCAGCCGCACTCAGGCAGGGCACGGTAAAGCAAAGAGCTAAGACGGTCATCAGAAGATAACGTAATACTTTTTTCATGGAATAAGTCCTCCTCATTTACAAATCAAAGATAGTTATATTTTAGCATAAGAGTTGGTAAATGAACAGTGATGAAGGAAATTTTTATCATCAAGGCCCTCTAAAACAGCAAGCGTCACTGAACAAAAATTTATTAAAAATTAGAGCAGGAATTTAACTTGATATAGAGAATTAAACCAGCAAAATCAACATTTTCAAGGAGCAGCAAGTATGAGTTCACCTAGTAAAGCCATACCACGTATTGACTATATTGACGTCTTAAAGCTGATTATGTGCTATTTAATTATGCTTTTACATTTTACCCTTGCCTATTTTCCGGAAGGTTTTATTGGTTATGGCTCTCAATACCCACCAGCTGAACGCTATCAAGCCTTTATGGATGCACTACCACTTTCACTCTTTAGCAACACGTCTATTCATCTTTTCGCCTTTTTCGTCCTCATTGCCATGCTCCCCACCATTGCCTTTTATAAATCTAAGGCTCCCTATCAAACACTCCAGCGTCAGGCCATAAAGCGCTATTTCCGTTTTCTCCTTCCCGTTGGAGCTGCCATTCTTATAACCCATTATCTGCATGCTTACGGCTTTTTAGACTTCAAAAGCATGGCCCAGCTCAACAATTCCTCTTGGAGTGCAGCAATTGAGCCCGTTGCCATGCCTTTGCCAGCCTTGCTCCTGCATTCCTTTGTCCAATGCTATTTTGAAAACTGTGGGCAGATTCTTACAGTTATCTGGTGTATGTATATAATATTTTTAGGCTCCATGCTCTCTCTGGCCCTGTTGGCACTTTTCGGCACCAGCCGCTTCCGTTTTCTCCTTTACGGGGCAAGCCTTCCCCTATTGATTATCTATCCCACCTACGCCACCTTCATTTTTGGCATTGCCTGTGGCGACTTTTATGTACATGGGCTGAATAAGCAGACCCTCAAAAGCAAACAGTCAAACATGCTTGGCTTGGTGCTCATTACTGTGGGCATTTGCATCGGCATCCTTCCCGACGTGGTATTACCCAAATACATAACTACTACCTATACCTGTTCCATAGGCGCAGCTCTTCTTGTCCTCGGAGTATTGCTGAACAGCTGGCTGCAAGGATTACTGTCAAGGTCTTTCCTAGTCCAGCAAGCTAAATATACCTTCTCCGTGCTTCTAGTGCACATTTGGGTACTCTTTTCTGTGAGCCTACCTCTTTATCAGTTTTTCATGCCCATAACTGCCAGTTCCTCGCTGAGCTTTGCCCTTGTCTTCGCCCTTTGCGTTATCATCACACAGCTCCTAGCCATAGTCTTTTATCATCTTTTTGAAAAGCCCTCCCAAAGTTTAGCCAACTATGTATATAAGCGCTGGGGCAGTTAACCATTGTTAAAAAAGCAATAAACCGTACTACCTGTTTTCACATAGATAGTACGGTTTGTTTTTTACCTATAACCAATTGTCACGGCTCAATCTTTAAAAAAGATGTAAAGCCTGAGATCTTCAAAACCTCATACACATTCTTATCCAAATGCTTGAGGGTAATTGTAGCCTTGCGCATTTTTGTTTTCTTTACCAAGATAAACAAAACACGCAGTCCAGCACTACTCAAAAATTTCCATTCCGCGCAATCCCACTCCATATCCTGAGGATGCTCCTGCAAAATACCCTCCATGGTCTTTAAAAACTCATCAGCAGTAACAGTATCCACCCTGCCGATAATCGCTAACTGAGTAGGATTATTTGTATCTAATACCTTTATCTCCATAACACAAATCTCCTTTATTTAAAGCTTGTAAATCAACACCTTAATGAGATTATATCATATCAAAACTCTTTTAGCTATTACAACTTCCATTTTTCTCTAGGAATCTTAGACACACTCTACCCATAAATAGGTCATATCGTGCACCTGCTCAGCACCGTCCATGTAGACTTTAACAGCAGTCATAACATCATCGGGCTTGTCAGCATGAGCCACAGCCTGCTCCAGTCTCTCCAAGCCAAAGGCTTCTTGATTACCATTCACGCTATCACTAAACCCTTCCGTGTAAAGGAAAAGCCTTTCCCCGGACTGTAAAACCATTTCCTGATTACCATAGACAGCATTACGATAACCTAAGGGTGGACCAGAAACAGTATCAAGGCGAGACACAAGGCCCTCCTTATGACATACCAGCGGCGGCTTATGACCGGCATTCACAAAGCTGATTCTGCCTGTTGACATTTCTAAAACGCCCAACCACATAGAAACAAAGAACTGATTCCTATTCTCTTTCGAGAGCGTTAAATTAGCCTTTTCCAAAATTTGGGCAGGATTACCGGCGCTGGCTGAGTTATTAAGCAGAGCCTGCGTCACCACCATAAAGAGAGCTGCCGGCAGGCCCTTGCCCTCAACATCGGCAATCATCACCAACATATGATCAGCGTCCAAAAGGAAGCAGTCATACATATCCCCACCAACAGTTTTAGCAGCGCTCATGCCACCTGCCAGTGAATATGGATGCTGTGCTTTCTTTAGAATATCGTTTACATCCTCTAGCTTAGGCAGCATGCCCTTCTGGATATTTTCAGCGATATCCAGCTGACTCTGCAGCTTATGCTTATCCTGTAGCGTTTTAGTTAAGCTCAACAAATACTGATTAATGTCCAGCTTAAGCCTCGCCAAGCATCCCTCTAAAACCTCCAGCTCGTTACGATGCACTCTCCCGGCAATCTGCTCTAGCTCCGTAGAGGTTTGCTCGACTTCGCCCGTGCGCACATAGCTCTGCAGTCCACTGGCTAGCCCTTCCAGCCTGCCGATAATGAAGACCTCAATATGTTTGAGC
>JAEDNJ010000165.1 GCA_016302525.1 Phascolarctobacterium sp.
ATAATTCGCTGTGATAATCTCTCGCGCCAACAGGGCACACACAAATACAAGAGCCACAGGCGATACACTTATCAGCATCCGTTTTGCTGGGGTCAGCCGCATCAATGGCATTTACAGGACAATCGGCCACACATTGCATGCATCTAATGCAGGTTTCGTCCCCATCAGGATAGAACGGTACCCCTTTAAAGGCAGCCGCATTATATGCTTTATCACCATAAACCGTAATCTCTTTATCAGGTAAACTATCCCTATGCTTTAAGAGCTCCTTACACTTGTTTGCAAATACCTCCATAGCCTTATAATCATCCGCATTAGGGCGACCAAAGCCTACTTTGGGAAAAATAGAGTGTTCAGCAACAAAAGCACCTGCCGCAATAACCTTAAAGCCCTGTGCATGCAGTAAATCCTTAGCCTGTATCAACGCATTATCAAAATGGCGATTGCCGTAAACAGCCATAATTATGGCAGGCGTATTATTGCCCACCAAATTTTTGACAAGCTCCGCACAAAACTTGGGTATATAACCGCCATAAACAGGCATGGCAAACAGCAAAGTATCCGCTTCTGTCATTTTTAAAGGCTTTCGATACTCTTCCCACAACCAGTTATAGGACTCACCCTCATTTGCCAATAGTCCCGCTACAAAATCCGCACACACACCAGTCCTACCATTAGCACTAAAAAACACATTGTAAAGCATGCTTCTCCCACCTTTACTACAAGTTTAATTTATATCCATCCTTAGTTTCAACGAGCTCTCCAGACGCAATCCATTCATCCCAAGCCTTTTTGCATGCCAGAATAAGAGCTCTTTCCTCTTCAAGGGACCTAGGCCTTCTACGAATACGTTTACTCTTCCTCAAAGCGACAGGCATTTCCTTATACTTTTCCCTTACATCATCTAACCATTGATCCATATCTACAACTCATGCAATACTCATCGAAACCACCTGCCTCGTACTAACTACAATCGATTTAATACATTATAGCACAAAAAGAAACTCAAAATGAACTCAAAACTGTATCAAAATCGTATCATCCAGAAAATGAAAAATCCTCTGACTACTATATCTAGTAATCAGAGGATGAATTTCAGCAGTAAATAACTACATATAGCTACTAGTGTAGCTGCCGCAATTATTTAATCTCTACGGTAGCGCCAGCTTCTTCCAGTTTAGCTTTCAGAGCGTCAGCGTCAGCCTTGGAGATCTTTTCTTTTACAGGAGCGGGAGCGCCGTCAACCAGAGCTTTAGCTTCTTTCAGGCCCAGGCCGGTAGCTTCGCGAACAGCCTTAATAACGCCGATCTTGGAAGCGCCAGCGGAAGCCAGGATTACGTCGAATTCAGTCTTTTCAGCAGCAGCTTCAGCAGCAGCCGGAGCAGCAGCAGCTACAGCTACAGGAGCAGCAGCGGATACGCCAAATTTTTCTTCCAGAGCCTTTACCAATTCGGACAGCTCGAGTACGGTCATAGATTCAATAGCTTCGATGATTTGATCTTTATTCATTATTGTTACCTCCAGTAATAAGTAATTTTTTAATTTTATTTAAGCTGCCTTATGCAGCATCCCGCGATAGATTATGCGGACTCTTTTTGTTTGCGTACAGCATCCAGTGCGTATACAACGTTGCGGATGGTACCTTGCAGTACATTGACAAAGCCGGAAATGGGAGCGTTCATGCTGCCAAGCAGTTTTGCAACCAAAACTTCCTTCGGCGGCAGAGCAGCCAGGGCTTTGATTTCGTCAGCGCCGATAACTTTACCGTCCAGAACGCCAACTTTAACTTTCAGTTCTTTGTTTTCCTTTGCGAAATCGCAAACGATTTTTGCAACTGCTACAGGATCTTCCGGAGCAACAGCGATAGCGGTGTTCTTCTCCAGAGAAGGCTCCAGACCTTCAATACCAACTTCTTGTGCAGCAATGCGCAGCAGAGTGTTCTTTACTACATTGTAGTGAACGCCAGCTTCACGCATTTTGCGACGCAGAGCGGTATCCTGAGCAACAGTCAAACCACAGAAGTCAACCAAAATAGTGCATTTGGAGTTAGAGAGCAGCTCTTTAATCTCAGCGATTTTGGCAACTTTTTCAGGTCTAATAACTGCCATTGGATTGCACCTCCTTTTTTGAATGATTTTTATTAAATCAAAAAGACCTCTCGGCCGTAGCCGGAGGTCGGAAGGTCTACATATATCTTCACGCTCCAGCCTCGGCAGGCGTAGTTAAAACTTACGCACGGTGGCACCTGCTGTCTATGGCCCGATTATCTTCTGATTTAGTAAAATTAAGTAAAACTACAATTATTTGTTGCTGTTAGCCTTCAGAACATCGATGGAGATGCCAGGGCCCATGGTTGCGGACATGGTAACAGCTTTGATGTATTGGCCTTTAGCGCCGGAGGGTTTAACCTTAACCAGAGTGTCAGCCAAAGTGATGTAGTTTTCCAACAGTTGCTCGTCAGTAAAGGAAGCTTTACCAATCGGGCATTGTACGTTGCCGGCTTTATCAGTACGATACTGAATTTTACCAGCTTTAGATTCTTTTACGGCACGTGCTACGTCCATGGTAACAGTACCAACCTTCGGGTTAGGCATCAAGCCACGGGGACCGAGGATTTTACCAAGGCGGCCAACCAGACCCATCATGTCGGGGGTTGCGATGCAGACATCGAATTCCATCCAGCCTTGTTTAATTTTGTCAACGAACTCTTCGCCGCCAACATAGTCTGCGCCAGCAGCTTCTGCTTCAGCAATCTTGGGGCCTTTAGCAAAAACTAAAACGGTCTTGGATTTACCAGTGCCGTTCGGCAGAACCAATGCACCACGAACTTGTTGGTCAGGGTATTTAGGGTTAACGCCCAGACGGAAAGCAACTTCGATAGTGCTGTCGAATTTAGTTACAGCGGTTTTCTTAACCAGCTCTACTGCTTCTTTCGGAGAGTAGAATTTGTCAGCTTCGATCAATTTCAAAGCGTCAGCATACTTCTTGCCCATTTAAATATTCCTCCTATGTGGTAATAACGGCTTTTGCCTCCCACGAATTAAGAAAACTGCTTACAATCAGTCTTCGATTACGATACCCATGCTACGTGCAGTACCTTCTACCATTCTCATAGCAGCTTCTACGCTTGCAGCATTGAGGTCAGCCATCTTGCTTTCTGCGATTTCGCGAACTTTGTCACGACCCAGCTTAGCAACTTTCTTCTTGTTAGGTTCACCAGAAGCCTTTTCCAGACCAGCAGCCTTTTTCAGCAGAACTGCAGCCGGAGGGGTTTTGGTAACGAAAGTAAAGGAACGATCCTCAAAAACAGTGATCTCAACAGGGATGATGAGGCCAGCTTGCTTTTCAGTACGTGCGTTAAATTCCTTAACGAAGGCCATGATGTTAACACCAGCTTGGCCAAGTGCAGGACCTACAGGAGGAGCCGGGGTTGCTTTAGCAGCCGGTACCTGTAATTTTACCATTTTAACGACTTTCTTCGGCATTTAATTACACCTCCTTCTTATTCAGCTTCTTCAACTTGTGTAAAATCAACTTCAGCAGG
>JAEDNJ010000166.1 GCA_016302525.1 Phascolarctobacterium sp.
CGTTGGCATGGCCGATATGGCGCAAACACAAAAAGCACAGGAGAAGCAGGAAGCAGCAGCAACAATCATCATAATAGAAGAGGTAGTGGTTACAGTTTCCTTGCAGCCCTTGATAAAGTCCTTGAAGGTCATTTCACGATACAAAATGCCCAGGAACAGGGAGTAAACAATAGCTACAGTACCAGCCTCGGTAGCAGTAAAGATACCTACGCGTACACCACCGATAATGATAATCGGCAGTAGCATGGGCAGAATTGCCGGCTTAATAGCGCTCCACTTTTCACCCATGGACAGGGGCTCAGTACGGCGAGGCAGATAGCCACGCTTTTTAGACAGATAACGGGTAAAGAGCATTAAGGACACGCTCAAAACGATACCAGGACCGATACCAGCGATAAACAGCTTACCAACAGAGATGTTGTTAATGCAGGCGTAAATAATGAGACCAGTTCCAGGCGGAATCAGCGGCACTACCATACCAGAAGCACCTGTGATTACAGCAGCAAAGGCCTTGGAGAAGCCTTCCTTTTCCATGGGAGGCACCAGCATTTTTGCTTCCATAGCAGCATCTGCCAGGGAAGAGCCAGACAGGCCGCCCATCAGGGTAGACAGCAAAATATTAACCTGAGCCAGACCACCATACCAGCGGGAGGTGAGCACAGTACAGCATTCCATGATACGGCGGGTAACACCCGTATAGTTCATGTAAACGCCAGCCATTACAAAGAAGGGAATAGCTAAAAGGGACAGGCCCTGCGCGCCATCCAGCGTTAATTGGGCAAACATAGCCGGAGAAACGCCTTCCTCAAAAATGAAATAGATTGCAGAAGCTGCCAATACAGAAATATATACGGGAACCTTTATAAAAAGGAGGCCCAAAAGACATACAGCGGCAATAACAATGATACTATTCATGCTTTAAGTCCTCCAATAATTCTTTCTCATCTAAAGGCTTTGCAGCAGCAAATTCCTCATCAGTAATTGCTTCAATGACCTCCTTCTCGCTATAGCCCCAGATATTAACTAAGAGGAAGTTAAAAATCTGCCAGGCAACAGAGAAAGGAACAACGATATAAATAGCAATATAGGAAATGTGCAGCACAGAGGTAGTTCTTCCTGTAGCAAAGAAGAGCTCCATATATTCTAAGCAGGTCTGTCCTAAATAGCCTAGAGTGGCGATTACGACCAGCAAAATGACAAAGTTGAGGACTTTTTTAACAATATTGGGGAACATATCGAAGAATACTTCGATAGCTGCATGGTTAGCAGTGCGGAAGGCCGCTCCTGCTGCGCCAAAAATAACCCAGACAATGAGCGCTGCCTGAATTTCTTCAATCCAGCCAAAGGGCTTGCCCACAACATAACGGGCAATAACTCCGGCAAAGGTACAGCCTACTAAAAACCACATAGCTACGGCAGCAAGAACTACATCCAGATTTAGCAGCATAACTTTAAGAGAAGGTTTCTGATCCATGGTGTTATCTTTCTCTTTCTTAGATTAATTAAAGGCTCTCAATTTGGAAATAACCTGGGCTCCCCTTGCGAGAAACCCAGGTTATTAGACAATTTCTATAGCTTAGACCTCAGGGTACGGACTAAATTATTTTTTCTTGCCAGCTTCCTTAACAGTGTTATACAGGTTCGGAGACCATTTCAGCTTAGCAGTATCTTCTTTATAGAATTTTTGACCAGCTTGAATCCATTCTTTCTTTTGAGCATCGGTGAGCTCGGTAATGGTTACGCCAGCTTTGAGCAGCTTTTCGGTAGCTTCCTTAGTACCTGCATCATACAGTTGGTTGTTGTACAGACCAGCTTCATCAGCGGTTTCAGCAAGAATCTTTTGTTGTTCCGGAGTCAGGGTTTTGTAGAATTTCTCGCCGCAAATCCACATAGAGGTTGCTAAAATGTGGTTGTTCAGAACTACGTTTTTAGCAACTTCCTGGAAGGAACGGTTAGCCAGAGAGGTCAGCGGGTTTTCTACAGCATCGATGGTTTTTGCTTGCAGAGCTTGGTAAACTTCGCCCATATCCATGCCCAAAGCGTTAGCTCCCAAATCCTTGAAGGAGGTGATGGACAGCTCGTTAGAGGATACACGCATCTTTAAGCCGTTCAGGTCCTTAGGAGTAACAACCTTCTTGGTGGACATGATGTGACGAGCGCCATAGATCCAGTTGGAGGACAGCACACGCAGCTTGCCTTTTTCAGCCAGTTGGTCGCATAAGCCCTTGTACCAGGGAGATTTAATTACATTCCATTCTTCTTCCCAGGAATCGAACATATAAGGAGCATAGAAGATACCGAAATCAGGAACGCCATATTCAGCTAAGAAAGCGCCGTCAGCAACGGTGATTACATTTTGGCCCATAACCATTTGGTCGATCAAGGTTAATTTTTTTCCCAGAGCAGAGTTCGGGAACAATTTCAGCTTAATGGTGCCGTTGGATTTCTTCTCAACTAATTCCTTCCATTTTTCTACAGCCTTAGCAGCAGGCTCAGTTTTAGCATTTTCGTAGCCAACATTGATTTCCACAACCTTTGCAGCCTTAGCTTCGGGTTTCTTTTCAGCCTTTTTGTCGCCGCCGCAGCCAACGATAGATAATGCTAAAGCACCAGCAGATACAGCAATCGCTAAACGTTTAAAATCCATAATTATATCCTCCTTTTATTTCGTACCACTTTTATGCGAGGGTACATCGCTAATTAACAGCCCACACATATATATTTATATATCTTGTATACAACAATTGTTCTAGTAATATTTTACCATATACTAGCAAGTTGTCAATATAAAAATGCACTTACGATTTTACTTTATGAGCAGTATATTTATTCATCGCGGAACCAGTTTATACACTATAGTATGTCCATCAGGGACTAAAACAGTCCCTTTAAATCACAGGCTTATCGTACCGCCCAGCTTAGCATTAATCATGACATTCACAGAGGCTTCCTTAGAATTTTCTAAATGCAGCAGCATAGCCTTGGCAGCCTTATCGTAATCCTTGTCCAGCAGAGCCTGCACAATGTTCCTATGCTCGCGCACTGTTTCCTCGGCTCTGTAGCTTAGTAGGTCGCCTGACAGAATACGCAGTCTGTGGTTTTGCGAATAAATCTTGTCCAGTATATACATAAAATAGCTGTTTTGGCTCAGCTGCATAAGCACCTGGTGCAGGTCGTGGTCCTTTTTATAGCCCAGCTCACCACGAGCCTCCGCAGCCGTCATTTTGAGCCCCTCCATGAGCTCCTTAAGCAGGTGTACGGGAATCAGCTTGCCATATTCACGGATGATGTAGGGCTCTACCAATAAGCGCACCTCATAAATTTCATTTATCTCTGCAATGGTAATATTTTTTACCATCACGCCCCTTTTAGGCATGATATCGAGCAGTCCCTCCTGCTCTAGCTTGCTTAAGGCTTCACGAATGGGGGTGCGGCTCGCGCCAACAACCTCCATGAGGTCAGACTCAATGAGAAACTGCCCCGGTACATACTCGCAATGCACAATCTTTTCCTTGATAATATTGTAAGCCTTGTCCTTTAAATT
>JAEDNJ010000167.1 GCA_016302525.1 Phascolarctobacterium sp.
GAGCCAATGACGGAATCATGGCCGATAACAGTGTCACCGCCCAGAATAGAAGCACCTGCATAAATCGTCACATTGCTTTCAATAGTGGGGTGACGGCGTTTGCCACGCAGCTTTTGTCCAGCCTTAGTCGAAAGAGCACCCAGGGTAACGCCCTGATAAATCTTGACGTGCTCGCCAATGAAGGTTGTCTCGCCTACAACAATGCCCGTACCATGGTCAATAAAGAAATACTTGCCAATGGTAGCGCCCGGATGAATATCAATACCCGTCAGATTATGCGCGTACTCCGTCATAATGCGGGGAATTAAGGGTACCTTTAATTCATAGAGCACATGCGCTAAGCGATAAATCATAATGGTGAAAAGGCCGGGATAAGCATAGATAATTTCATCCTTATTGCTGGCAGCCGGGTCACCATCTAGGGTAGCCTGCAAATCGGTGTCAACATAGGCGCGAATTTCGGGAATTCTTTTGAAGAATTCCAGCGTAATGCGCTGTGCCTCTGCTTCCAGGCCCTCGCGCGTTTCGCAGCCAGGCTTGCCGCTGTTTTTGAGCACCAAAAGCAGCAGCTTATGCAGACGATACATAACGTCCTCAATGAGGCTTACCATATTATTATTAGCGTTGTTATAGATACGATAAGACTTGTCGCGATAAAAGCCTGGGAAGACGATTCGACGGAACTTTTTCACCATGTCGATAACATCTTCTTTTTCCACATAGCCATAAATATCCATCTTGTCGATGTCTCGACCCTGCTCGTAGTCCTGTAAAATATTGTTGGTGATTAGCTCCACCTGTTGTTCAATTTCTTCTCTGGATAACATCTTCTTGCCTCAGCTTGTTTTTTATTTCATGGTTACTAATTCGTATTCCCTTGTGCCTAAGCCAATACGCTCAGCATGAGCTAAACAAGTCTCCCAATGAGATTCGGGAGTAGTATTGTGGAAATGGTCATGTCCCTTGCAGCCTTCAGGGTCCTTGGCGAGATTTTCGCCCAGCACAGAGTTCTCAAAGGGCTTAGCAGCGTTAACCAAATCAACACAGGCCTGGTCTAAGGCCACAGGGTCGAAGGAGGCAAGCATACCAATATTAGGAATAATAGCCGCGTCATTTTCCGCATGACAATCGCAGTAAGGAGAAACATCCACAATCAGGCTAATATGGAAGCAGGGACGGTCCTGACAAACAGCCTTAGTATATTCTGCCATACGCATATTCAGGTTTTCGGGAGCAGCATCACAGACGGTGTAAATCGCATCCACAGGACAGTTAGCCAAGCAACGACCACAGCCCAGACACTTGTTAATATCAATGCTGGCCTTCTTATCTGTAATAGAGGGAGCGCCATGAGCGCAGATATTTACACAGCGGCCACAGCCAATGCACTTCTTTTGGTTAACAGCGGGCTTGCCGTCATTGTGCATTTCCATTTTGCCTGCACGCGAACCGCTGCCCATGCCAATATTTTTTAGTGTGCCGCCAAAGCCAGTCATCTCGTGACCCTTAAAGTGAGTCAGAGAAATAAAGACATCCGCATCCATGATAGCGCGGCCAATTTTAGCTTCCTTTACCAAGACACCATTTTTCACAGGCACATAGGCCTCGTCATTACCCTTCAGACCATCGGCAATAATCACATTGCAGCCAGTAGAAAAGGGGCTAAAACCATTTTCATAGGCACTGTCAATGTGCTCTAGAGCGTGCTTACGGCGACCCACATAGAGCGTATTGCAGTCTGTCAAAAAGGGCTTGCCGCCCAGCTCCTTGACTAAATCTGCCACTGCCTTGACATAGTTAGGGCGCAAATAGGAAATATTGCCTGGTTCACCAAAATGCATCTTGATGGCAACAAATTGGTTAGTAAAATCTATATCAGCAATACCTGCCTTCTTACACAGCTTTTTGAGCTTAGCAGGCATGCTCAGTCCACCATAGGGAGTACGAAAGTCTGTAAAAAACACTTTAGAAGCCATAATTTTATCCTCCACAAAACACAAGCTTAGGAAAACATATATTTTCGCATACAATATATTTTACCAAAAATGCAAAGTGCTTGGCAAGGAATATTTGTCTCTCTACCCTATTTCTCCTTCTCTATTTTAAAAACATTAATGGTTTCTACATCAGGACAGCAAAAAACTGCTGTTCCCTCTGCTTGTCCTGGAATACTGCCGCCATAGCGTAAGATGTCAACATAAGGAAAGGCTACATGCATAGCCATGGGGCACAGCTGGCCTCTCTCAGTATCAAAATCGAAGCTGTCCCCTACCTTATGCCCTCTGTGACAGCCCTTAGGTCCTAATCTATCAATAAGTGTAATTTTAATCTTGGGGCGCTCTGCCATTATAAATCCTCCAAATACTGCTCTAAAGGAATACCCTTATACTTATCCTTGTTATCAATGTTAAGGCTGATAAGCTTCACAACTGTATCCATAGCCTTTTGCGTAGCCTCAGCAATGGGCATACCCTTGAGATAGTTGCCAATAAGGACAGACGAAAAAATATCACCAGTACCCGGAAAACGCACGGGAATCTCTGTATAGGGCAGATACTTAACCTCTGTGCTATCCTTTTCCAGAATCAAAGTAGCATTCTCGCCCTCAACCTTGGCGCTCGTGACAATGACATTAGCGCTGCCAATATCCCTCAAGCTAAAAAGCAAATCCTTGGCCTCTTCCCTGGTAAGGGTGGCCTTGCTCTGATATTTAGCAGCCAGGAAAGTGGCCTCGGTCAGATTGGGAACAATTACATCGGCAACACTGCACATGGAGCGCATATATTTAACTGTCTCTTCGCCAACCCCATTATATAAATGACCGTCATCCCCCATAATGGGATCTACAAATATCAAAGCGCCCTTTGCTTTGGCTTTATGACAATAAGCAGCGACTAGGCTGGTTTGCTCTGCGGAAACCAAAAAGCCAGTGCTTACAGCATCAAAGCTAAAGCCTAACTCATCCCAGACCCTGAGGCTATTACGCATATAGTCAGTGGTTTCCAGAATATCAAATTTGCCATAATCCAAGGTGTTAGATACTAAAGCTGTAGGCAAATTAAAAATTTCACACTGCATGTGTGAAAGCAACGGAATCATGGCGGACAAGGCAACTTTACCATAGCCAGCCATATCATTAATTAACAAAACGCTTTTCTGCATAAATCTTCCCCCTCATGCTTAGATTATATTATATTGTATTACTATTTCACATTAGCTGATATTGTCACATCCAGCAATTTTTATATGACCAGATGGGGTGTGGAGGCGGGTTTTCATTCCACTATCCCCTTCCCCACTAAAACCTCCGCCAGCACTGCTCTTTAAGAAACTTTTTCATTTCCGCTTCATTTCTTCGTTCATAGTACGCAACTAACAGGCTTTTGCATTCGGGCACAAGAGCTTCTGGAACAACCAACAAGCCAACATCATTTTTGCATTAGAAAATGGTGTTAAAATCTATAAAATAGTCACGCAGACTTTAGCCTACGCGACTATTATACGATATGATTTTTACTTTTGGAATCCGTGCGTTGTTTTG
>JAEDNJ010000168.1 GCA_016302525.1 Phascolarctobacterium sp.
TCTACAATGCTCTTTTGGACTTCTAAATTGGGTACAGGTACCTCTATTTCAAAGAATCTATCCATGTCTAAATTTGTGCGTATGCTTGCATCACTGTAGAACCAGCCCAATCTATCAATTTCTTTTCTTGAAAACCACATCATGAAATATTCAGGAAGCACTTCTTCATCCTTAATATCGAACACAGTATATGCTGGAGATATAATGATAGGCTTTTCCTTATCGTATAGTGCTATGCGAATACATTCATCTCTTCCTGTCTGCATACCTGAAAAAGCAAATTGGCCTTTATTTACTACTTTATACTTTTTCAAGTCCACATTAAGTGTATCTGCAATAGTAGGCATGAATTGCTTATTGATGTTTATGCCGCACACTTCACTTATGGTACCATCCGAATTACGATTATCAACGTCTCTTAATATTTCACCGACACTTTTTCTATCTGATTTATGCTTATACTCATCCAGTAAAGCTTCAAAAGAAATCTTCAAATTCTCCAGCCCACGCTCATAGCACTGCTGGTTGGCCAGCATGGAATTATAAATATCCACGTATTTTTGTTGGATTTCGATGGGAGGCAAATCTACTTCCATAGAACATAATGCTTCCCATGTAAACACCTCTGTAGAACTTCCCCAAGACATGAAACAGGCTTGTCTATCCCATTCCAATCGATTAAAATGCAAAAACAAGTAATCCGATAGAATGGTTTTTTTCATGCAATCCTGCACCTTGAATGCAATATTATTCCAGCTAATAATTATTGTTTTATTAGTATTATTAAACCCAAAGCCAATTCGCTTACCATGAGTTCTTGGATTATATATAAATGAATCTGGTTCAACAATAATAAATTTAGATAAATCAGCAGTTGTTACATTAGCTTTTGTAGGTATTATCTCTTTTGTTATAGTCATCCCTTTAACATCTTCTGAACTATATTTCAGATCAGCATTTGTCGCTACAACAAGCTCCAATAGCTCTCCCAGTTTATACCTAGTCAATCCCATAGCCAATCCCCCTAAAGGCATCAACCAACATCTGCTGGGATTTCTTTTCCGCCTTGATTATCTCCTGCATTTCCGCCTGAATACGGGCCATTTCCTTCTCATAATCAATCTCTAAATCGTGGTCGATAAACTCAATATATTTGCTTGGAGTCAAGGCCCAGCCCTTGCTAGCAATTTCTTCCATCTTCACACTGCGATAAAGCTCTGGAACGGCATAATGAGCTCCATCAGTGCCTTCGTTTTGCCAAGTGTGATAAATCTCTACTGCCTTGGCAATATGCTCCGGCATGAGGCGCACCTTTTTCTTATTCTCGCCCTTCACAGGATTATCCGTCCATTGGCGCAAATCCATAAACAAAATCTCGTGCTCCCGATTGCGTTGGTGCCTGCCATGATAGCAGCCACCTCTTTTATTTTGGTTCAAAATCCACAAGGTAACACTAATATCGGTAGTAATAAAAAGCTCTCGCGGCAGCACAATAATAGCTTCTACCTTATCGTTTTCGATAAGCTTTTTACGAATAGCCAGTGTGTCTTCATCATTTAGCGCACCATTGGCTAGCAAAAAGCCTGCCACGCCATTCAAAGGCTTCAAGTGGGATAGCATATGCAATATCCAGGCATAGTTAGCATTACTAACAGGCGGAGTAGCGTAATCTGCCCAACGGGAATCATCCTTCAAATTATCATCATACCAGCTTTTCAGGTTAAAGGGCGGATTAGCCATGATGTAATGAAAGTAGATTCCCTTGTGCAAATCATGAGTAAAGGTGGAATCTGCTTCACCACCCAAGGTATGGCTAATACCGCGCAAAGCAAGATTCATTTTTGCCAGTCTATATGTTGCCGGTTCCTTTTCTTGTCCATAAATATTGATACGGCTAATGTCGCCTTGCTTAGCCTTCACCAGCTCGGCACTTTGGATGAACATTCCACCACTACCACAGCAAGGATCATAAAGGGTGCCATCAAAGGGCTCAATCATGGAGGCGATAAGCTGAACCACATCATGAGGGGTGTAATATTCGCCCTCTTCCTTGGTTGCATTGACAGCGAACTCCTTGAGGAAATACTCATATACACGACCAATAAGGTCCTTCTCCTCGCCAAACTTTTTGTGACTAATTTTTGATACTTCATCAACTAGCTTTTTAATATCATTGGGAGCTAGATTGCGTGTAGTAAAGGTGCCCTCAACAAAACAACCTTTAAGCCGCTTATCGCTCTGTCCAAGCACTTTTAGTGCAGTATCTAAGGCACTATTCAAATTGGGAGCAGTAGTGTTTTGTATGGTAGACCAGCGTGCTTCTAGGGGCACATTGTAGGTGCCATCTGTAAAGGTAGGGTCATCAAAAAAGGCAGCTTTAATATTGGTGTCTTCGATATCCAGTCCCTGGGCTAGTAATTGTTCCTTCAGCTTGGCAACTCCATCATCAAATTTTTCGCCGATAAAACGCAAAAAAACAAGCGTTAACATCATGTCACGCTTTTCAAAAAACGAGCCAGAATTGCGTGCCTGTCGCAAAATATCCCTGCAATTAAAAAGTATGTTATCAATGTTTAAAGCCTTTTCTACGGCTTTTTTAGCCATTCCCTTAAACCTCCACATCCATTAAATAGTGCTAGTCATTTTACAACAAGACTGTATTTAAAGACTATACTATTGTCAAGCTATAAACCCAATCTCAATTCTCTGCAATTTAAGAGCAATCTTATTGGTGCAGTCTCTAAATCAGTACATTTTTTATAGCATTGTTAACCCATGCTATTCTCATGTATAAAAAACAATGATACTGCTCGCTTATGCATAATAATATGTCTATATTTCTATAAAATGTAGGAATATCCTGCTATGAGATACAAAAATTTCCTTTCCTTAAGCTATTTCACGAAATAATATGATTTTTACCTTAAATACATCTACCATGTGAGTAAAATTCCCTTCTAACCCTGACACCTCGCTACTGGTGCTCCCCTCACCCCTTCTTTAAATGCTCCACATAGAACCCCTTCGCTTCCATGGCGACCAAAATCTCCTGCGCCCGCTTTTTGCCCACGTGCCTTACCCTTGCCAGCTCTCTATAGCTCTGCACCTTGCGGAGCAGGTCCTCCACGCTGTAGAAGCCAGCCCTACGCAAGACATTGTTGGTCGATACAGGCAGCTCCAAGAGCTCGATGGCGTTCAGCTTTTTCATTTCCCGCACCCCCTAAAAATCCACTTCGTCGCCCATGCTGTCAAAGAAGCTGCTCTCGCTGCGCTGCTTGAGGCTGTCCAAAAACTCAAAGCTCTGGATGAGCACATAGGTATAGCTGCGTTTTTCGCCCGTAGCCGTGTCCACCTTGGCAAAGGTTTTCAGGCAGCCACGGCTGATGAGAATACGCTTGCCCTTCTGCCCAAACTTCGCCAATAACTCCGCCGTCTTGCCCCACAGCTGACAGGTGAGGTAATCTACAGCTTTCCGCCGTCTGAGCCCCGGCCCTAAGCGTTCCTCATCCGTCATAATCAGCCCC
>JAEDNJ010000169.1 GCA_016302525.1 Phascolarctobacterium sp.
CGAAACTTATCATAGTAGCCTTGTTTTTTCCCTGGCAAAACCAGACCAGCAGCCTGCAAGAGCTCTGGGGCAATATTGCGCTTGGAAAGGTTATGCAAGAGACCAGTAAAACTATTTAAGGCATAGCCCATAGAAAAGGCTTCTATAATCCTGTCGTTAATACCACGCTGGTGCAAATAGGCCAGGGCCTCCCTGCCAAAGCTGGTTTTCGTAAGACAGGCCTGGAAATACTTACTTGCCAGCTCATTGACAGCAGCAATCTCCTTCGCCTTTTTCTCTCTTTCTACTTCCTGTGCCGTTCTGCGATTTTCAGGAATGGGAATATTGTACTTATCGGCTAAAATCTTTAAGGCTTCGGAGAAATCACAGTTCTCATTTTTCATAACAAACCTAAAGACATCTCCACCCTCATGGCAGCCGAAGCAGTAGAAGAAGCCCTTCTCTATATCCACTGAAAAAGAGGGTGTCTTTTCTCCATGAAAGGGACAGCAGCCCCAATATTTAGAGCCCTTTCTCTTGAGAGCTACAGAGCCTGATATAACCTCAACAATGTCCGCTGCAGACCTAACTTGTTCTTTGAAATTGTCATATTCTACACTCATATACATCCCTCAAGCCGCTCAGACAGACCCAACGCTGTCCTTTTTAACACACTTTTCTAATGTATATATTCAATGTATCTTCAAAAAATCCTCTTTTTCTCTCAGCAAAACACCTTGCTAAATAAAACTAGAAGGGCTATAATTAAGAGTAAATTCTAAAAAAGTGGTGATTATCATGTATAAAAAAATCTTAGCCCTCGTTTTGGGGCTGCTTTTACTCCCCTGTATCTGTTTTGCTGAGCCAATTATAAAGAGTGATGTGCGTACCTTCGACATTATGAAGGGGCTTTACGACCTCAAGGGCAATGTTTTTGTGCAGTTTCCCGTTGAAAAAAGCACTATGACCATAAAAAGTGATGCCGCTCAGGTATATATGTACAAAATGGAAATCTATGGACAAAATAATATTACTCTAAGCTTTGATGACATCAGCTTTGCCTGTGACAAGGTCGCTGTCTACCCCACCAAAAGGATTGCTTATCTAACAGGTCACATGCATTTAAAGTCTACGAACCTTGATGTTAAGGCTGACAAGGGTTCCTATGATTGGAAGAGCAAGCTCGCCACCTTTATAGGCAATGTTAAGGTTAACGGCAAGTCTAAACCAGATAATACCCAGTATAATATGGTTACGAAAAAATTCGTCAAATAAAAATAAGCACTCCCAAAAAGAGTGCTTATTTTTATTTTATAGATATTATTTGATAACGCTAGGCAGCCAGGTTGCAATTCCGGGGAACAGACATAAAATGAAAATTAACAAGGCCATTGCTACACCGAAGGGAATTACACCCTTAACAATATCTGTCATAGAGCTATCTGGGCTAATGCCCTTCAAAACAAACAGGTTCATGCCTACGGGCGGTGTAATCAGCGCCAGCTCCAGGTTGAGCAGCATAACAACATTGAACCAGATAGGATCAAAGCCCACACTACAGATAAGCGGGAAAATAATGGGCAGGGCAATGAAAATGATGGAAACAGATTCCAAAATCGTGCCCAAGAAAAGCAGCAGGATATTGATAGCAATAAATACAAACCACTTATTGTTAGTAATGCCAACTACAGATTCTGTCAAAGCTTGAGGAGCCTCTAAAATGGTCAGAACAAAGCCAAACAGGTTGGCGCCAATCATGATAGCAAAAATCATGCAGGTGGTTTTTACAGTATCCTTAAGGATTTTGGGCATATCCATAGGAGTCAGAGTTCTGTAAATCAGCATTGTAATAATAATACTGTAAACAGTGCCAATAGCCGCAGCCTCGGTAGGAGTAAAGATACCAGTATAGATACCGCCTACAACGATAACCGGCAGCAGCAGACCCCAGAAGGATTTTTTCAGTTCATCTATACGCTCTTCCCAAGTTGCCGGAGCCTCACGCTTCAGGTGACGAGAACGCATTACCACAATACCAGTAAACATCAGGGTCATGAGCACGCCAGGGAAAACGCCGGACATAAACAGCTTACCCACAGATTCATCAGTAATAGCACTGTAGAGAATCATAGGAATGGAGGGAGGAATCAAAATACCCAAAGTACCGCCAGCAGCTACAGAGCCAAGAACGGTTGCACGATCATAGCCACGAGACAGCATTTCAGGAATAGCGATAGCACCGATAGTAACAGCACAGGCAACAGAGGAGCCAGTAATAGCAGCAAAAATTGCGCAAGCGATAACTGTGGCAATGCCTAAGCCGCCCGGCAGATGGCGCAGCCATTTGTTAGCCAGCTCGAATAGGTTACTGCCAACCTTGCCTTCCAAAAGAATCTGGCTCATAAGAATATACAGAGGTACAGCAGTTAAAACAAAGTCATCAATAGATTGATAGCCAATAATAGGCACCTGGGACAGGGCTTCGCTGGTACCACCCATAAAAGCGAAGATACCAGCAACGCCACCCATACCTAAGGAAAAGGCTACGGGCAGACCAATCAGCAGCAGGAAGAATAAAATAATTGTAAAGGTTGCAATCATTATTTATTTACCTCCTTGCTACAGAAAGTAACATACAGCTTTTCTAAAAAGTCATGTACTAAATAGAGGAACAAAATGCCCATACCAATTGGCATAGAGGACTGGGGAATCCACAGCGGAGTTTGCAGAGTAGTAGGAGCGCAATTGTTCAACTCATGAGACAGCATAACCATCTGAGCACCCTTAACCATAAATATGAAGCTATAGAAGGCGCCTACTAAGGTGGTTACGATTTCCAGCTTATCACAAGCAGATTTAGAAAGCTTAGTTAAAAGTAAATCTACATGGATATGCTTCTTGGCAGCGTAGGTTACACTCATGCCTAAAAAGCCGGCAACGGTAACACAGTAGGTAGACAGCTCCATAACCCACTCTGTAGGGGCATTGAAAACGCTGCGGCAAACAACCTCATAGGCAATCATCATACCACAGCAAAAAATCAGCAATCCGGCAAAGCAGCCTACAATATAGGTTAGCTTATCCAAAAAGCATTTCATCGCATCAAGAAAACTCTTCACAGAAAACCTCTCAATTCTAAAAGGAGCCGCTAGCAAGCGACTCCTTTTTCAGAACAAATTCATTTAAAGCAACTAAGTAATTATTATTTAGTGCACATTTCAATGAGCTTCTTACCAACCTCACCGTTTTCTTTAACGAACAGATCCCAAACAGGTTTAGTCTTAGCTTGCCATACTTTGATGTCTTCCGGAGTCATGTAGTACAGTTCACAGCCATTCTTCTTCATTTCATCGTTAGCCTTCAAGTCTTCGGACTTAGCTTGTTTACGAATGTCATCACGAACCTCTTGAGCAGCCTCGAGCAGAGCCTTTTGTTGGTTAGCGCTCAGCTTTTGGAAGGATTTCTCGTTCATGGCAACAATGAATTCAGGAGAAGCATTGTTGGTAATGGTCAGGTATTTATGAACCTCATACATTTTGCGGCT
>JAEDNJ010000170.1 GCA_016302525.1 Phascolarctobacterium sp.
ATACCTGAATGTGGTACTGCCTTCGTAAGGCAGATGATTCATGATGTACAGCCCAAGAGCTTTTCGGAGATTGTGCGCGTGTCCGGCTATTCACATGGTACGGATGTGTGGCTGAACAATGCGCAGGACCTCATCAAGGAGGGCAAGCCTGTCAGCGGCACTATTTCGACGCGTGACGATATCATGACCTACCTGATTTCTGTAGGAGTGGATCCTAGCCTAGCCTTCAAGACTATGGAGCACGTCCGTAAGGGCAAGGCTGCCAAAAAGGGGCTTGAGCCTGCTATGCTAGAGGCCATGCACAAGGCCGAGGTGCCAGAGTGGTATATAAAATCCTGCGAAAAGGTGCAATACCTCTTCCCGAAGGCCCATGCTGTCGCCTATGTACTCATGGCCTATCGCATTGCCTGGTGCAAGGTGCATAGACCCTTAGCCTTTTATGCGGCTTATTTTACAGTGCGTGCGCCTGAATTTGATTTTGCTCTCGTGGGCAAGGGACCAGAGGCGGTCAAGCAGTTTCTTAAAAATGTCAAGCTGCAGGGCTTCAAAGCTTCCGCTCAGGAAAAGGCAAATGTGACCTACCTAGAGCTGGTCAACGAAATGTTTGAGCGTGGCTTCCGTTTTGAAAATATCGATTTATATGAGTCAGATGCAGAGCGCTTCCGTATCACGGAGAAGGGCCTGCGCCCACCTTTAGGTGCGCTGAGTGGCGTGGGTGGGGTAGCGGCTAAGGCGATTGCTGCCGTAGCTGATAAGAATAACCCCTTCATTTCTCAGGAGGACCTCAGGCAGCGTGCTGGCGTGGGCAGAGCTGTCACCGAGAGGCTGGCGGAAATTGGCGCCTTGGGCGACCTGCCTGATTCTAACCAAATGGATTTATTTGCAGATTTCTTTTGAGTATTAGCTTAGTGGAGGTGACTTATGGAAATAGCAATTCAAGCACTTTTATTATTGCTGGGCTTTACTATGTTGGGTAAGGGCGCCGACTGGTTCGTAGAGGGAGCCGCTGGCATTGCCTCTCGCTTTGGCATTAGTGAGCTCATCATTGGTCTGACCATTGTGGCCATGGGTACCAGTGCTCCTGAGGCAGCAGTGAGTATTGCAGCCTCCTTTGGGGGCAGTGCTGGTATCACTGTGGGCAATATCTTGGGCAGCAATATCATGAATATTCTGGTTATCCTGGGCTTAACAGCCCTTGTTAAGCCTCTGCCTGTAGATAAGGGTACGATTAAGGTAGAAATGCCTATTGTCATTTTGGCAACGGCGGCCCTCTACCTCATGGCGAAGGACGGCGTACTTTCCTTCATAGATGGGGCTTTGCTGAGCGCTTTCTTCATCAGCTATTTGGCTAAGCTTTGTCTAGAGGCGAAAAAAGGTCAGCCTCAATTAGAGCTGCCTGAGACAGTAGCAGCTACAAAGCCTGAGGAAGAGCCTAAAAACAGCCTGCTGCACGACATCATCTGGACTATTGGCGGCGGTGCGATTATCCTCGTAGGCAGTAATGTGACTGTAGATGCAGCTGTGGCCCTGGCTAAGTTCTTTGGTATGAGCGACCGCATTATTGGCTTAACCATTGTGGCTCTGGGTACATCTTTGCCAGAGCTGTTTACCTCTGTTACAGCGGCACGCAAGGGCAATGTAGATATTGCTGTGGGCAATATTGTAGGCAGTAATCTTTTCAACATTCTCTTTGTCGTGGGCATTTCGAGTATGATTATTCCTATTCCCTTTGCCGAGGCCTTTATGCCCGATATGTATTGGTGCCTGGGGTCAGCCGTGGTACTCTTTGTCTTTGCCTGGACGAAGGCTACCATTGAGCGCTGGGAGGGAGCGGCCATGCTCGCTGCCTATGCTGGCTATCTCCTCATGATTTGGTAAAATTATCAATACGAGAAGCTGCCTTTAGAAGTGGCTTCTCCTCTTTATTATAAATACATGTATACATTGACTGCTTCTATTTGCTAATTACACGGAATATGTTACAATAAAAGTGTATTTTTTATTTTCTTGTTTTGGAGGACTATAATGAGATTATCTAAACGCGTGCAAGCATTGTCTACCTCTCCCATCAGAAAGCTTACCCCTTATGCTGATGCGGCGAAGGCTGCTGGCAAAAAAGTATATCATTTAAATATTGGCCAGCCTGATATTATCACTCCGCCTCAATATATGGAGGCTATTCGTAAATATGATGCTCCTGTAATTGCTTATGGTAATTCCAAGGGCGACCCCAAGCTAATTAAGGCAATCCAAGGCTACTACGAGGCTAAGGATATGCACTATGCTATCGAGGACATTTTTGTTACTAACGGTGGCTCCGAGGCTCTGACTATGGCTGTCACAGCTCTGTGCGACGAGGATGACGAGATTTTGGTGTTTGAGCCCTTTTATGCAAACTACACTACCTTCGCTAAAACCTTTAATGCTAAGGTGAAGGCTGTGCCGACAAGCGTAGAGAACGGCTATCATCTGCCCAGCGCAGAAGTTATTGAACAATACATTTCTGCAAAGACCAAGGCTATCTTGGTGACGAACCCCGGCAACCCCACAGGCGTGGTTTATTCTGAGGCAGAAATGCAAATCCTGGGCAGCCTGGCTTTGAAATACGACCTGGCTTTAATTGCGGACGAGGTTTATCGCGAGTTTGTTTATGACGGAGCTTATCGCAGCTTTGGCACTATGCCGGAATTAGACCAAAATGTGATTATGATTGACTCTGTTTCTAAACGCTTTAGTGCTTGTGGTGCACGCATTGGCTGCGTTATCAGCAAGAACAAGGAGTTTAGCAAGCAAATTATGAAGGTGGCGCAAGGCCGCCTGTGCAGCCCTGCTGTAGAAATGGTGGGCGCAGCTGCTCTTTATGATACACCTGCAAGCTATTTAGAAGAGGTTAACAAGGAATACAAAAAACGCCGTGACACTATTGCCTCTGCTTTGGCAAAGCTTCCTGGCGTAAAATCCAGCGAGCCTCAGGGTGCCTTCTATGTTATGGTACAGCTGCCCGTGGACGATGCAGAGAAGTTTGCTATCTGGACACTGGAGAACTTTGCCATCGACAACGAAACCGTAATGTTCGCACCTGGTAATGGCTTCTATAGCGACCCTGCGCGTGGAGTGAACGAAGCACGCCTGGCTTATGTGCTGAAAGCCGAGGATTTAGAAAGAGCAATCTATATTTTGGGAGAAGCGTTGAAGGCTTATCCGGGGTATACTTTGAAGTAAGATAAAATAATAGTAGAGATAGAGAGTATCAGGCTCTAGGGCTGCTACAAGGCGTTTTTTCTTGCGGCAGAAATGTATATGTAATGCAGGCCTAGTGCTTGATTATGCAAATAGACTTAACCTAAGATAACAAGCTAGACCGTTTACAGCTGCTTGCTGTAAGCGGTCTGTTTGCGTTTTTGGAGCTAGCAAGACTAGCAGACAAAGGCTTTTACATATAGCTAATGTCTTGCTAGGGGGTAAGCGTCAAAACAACGCACGGATTCCCAAAGCAATAATCATATCGTATAATAG
>JAEDNJ010000171.1 GCA_016302525.1 Phascolarctobacterium sp.
AGCTTTAATATTCCCGCTGAAAAGGCTATGCAGGCTTTAAAGATTCCTTCCGAAGAGCAAGCAGAGCTTTTGCCGTTGTTATGATGTTTTGTTAGTTTTACTACTTGAATTAATTTTATGTGGCGAAAGAGCTTATGTAAGTAGCTATGAAAGCTAGCCTTGAGTAGCTATTGCCATTGCTGGCAGTTGTTATGAGAGCGGTAAATAGAAAGCCTTATGCGTTAGGATAATTTTAAAATAAAGTTTTTACCACAAGAGCCTGCACAGTCAGGCTATTTTTTTATCCCAAAACTTCCACCCATCATATTAATTGTAAAAAATATTTTTGACAGTAAAGCTTTAATTGTGCTTGACTATTTTGGGATATATGGTACAATAGTGGATACAAGACGAGAAGATTGTTAGCTGAGATTTTGGGAGGATGTAGTTTATGAAGGTTACGAAAGCCGTTATTCCGGCAGCTGGTTTGGGCACTCGCTTTTTGCCTGCTACCAAGGCCTGCCCTAAGGAAATGCTGCCTATTGTTGATAAACCGACTATTCAGTATATCATTGAGGAAGCACTGGCAAGTGGCATTACAGATATTTTGATTATCAGTGGCAGAACTAAGCGTGCTATTGAGGACCATTTTGACCGCAGCCCTGAGCTGGAATACAATTTAGAGGAGCATGGCAAAACTGAGCTGCTCAAAATGGTGAAGGAGATTGCCGATATTAATCTGCACTATGTACGCCAAAAGGAGCCGAGAGGCTTAGGTCACGCTATTTTATGCGCCAAGGCCTTTGTGGGCAATGAGCCCTTTGCCGTTCTTTTGGGTGATGATGTCGTTTATAATGACGAATATCCCTGCTTAAAGCAGCTGGTGGATGTATACGAGATGACAGGCGGCTCTGTACTGGGCTGTCAGACTGTGCCTAAGGAAAAGGTTTCCTCCTATGGTATTGTGGCAAGTGAGCCTACAGTAGCCAATAGGGTTTATCGTGTCAAGGATATGGTGGAAAAGCCTGCTGTGGAGGAGGCTCCCAGCCAATTGGCAGTTTTAGGTCGCTATATCATTACGCCGCAAATCTTTGAGATTTTAGAGCAGACAAAGCCGGGCAAGGGTGGCGAAATTCAGCTCACTGATGCGCTTAAGGTGTTGGCTGAGCACGAGAAGATGTTTGCCTATGATTTTATCGGTCGTCGCTATGATGTGGGCGATAAGCTGGGCTATTTAGAGGCTACGGTGGAGTTTGCCCTGCGCAGACCTGATTTAGCAGCTAAGTTCAGAGCCTATTTAAAGACCATCGAATAAGCCTGGTGCTGGGAAATTATCAGGCACTCTGACCAGGAGAGGGCTAAAAAGCACTTGAATTTCCGGGAAGACAGTGATATAATAATTTCATTAACTTAATAGCCCCTGTATGCACATTGAACAAGAAAGTAGGTTATCCGTAAACTGACAGAGAGCGAAGTCACCGGCTGAAAGCTTCGTAGGCTAAGGTTAGCTGAAGTTCCCTTGGGAGTGTCCGAGCTGAAGGCTGTGGCTGTGTAGGCGAAGCGTTGGTTGCGTTAAGACTAGCAAATGAAGTGTACAAATTAGGGTGGTACCGCGATTTTTCGCCCCTGTTTTTTTTAAAGAAAACAGGGGCTTTATTATTTTAGTAGGCTGGCTGCTTTTTAGAAAGGCAGGAGCCGAAATTAGCTAATATGCTTTTATTGAGCATATTTGACGTATGGAGGAATTAAATGGAACCGACAATGCAAGAGAAATTGCAAGCATTAAAGGAAACTGCTTTAGCAGAGCTGGCTGCTGTGGCTTCTTTAGAAGCACTGAAGGAGCTGCGTGTAAAGTATTTGGGTAAGAAGGGCCCGATGACAGAAATCCTGCGTGGCATGGGCAAGCTCCCTGCTGAGGAAAGACCGAGGATGGGCCAAATCGTTAATGAGATTAAGGCTGCTTTGGAAAATGGCATTAATGAAAAAACTGCTGTCTTAGAAAAGCAAGCCTTAGCAGATAAGCTGGCTAACGAAAAGATTGATATTACCCTGCCGGGCCGTAAGCCTGCTCAGGGTCATCTGCATCCCTTGACCTTAACTCTGCGCGAGATTAAGAAGATTTTCATGCGCATGGGCTTTGATGTTTGCGAGGGACCTGAGATTGAAAGCGATTATTTTGATTTTGAGGCTTTGAATCTGCCCAAGGATCATCCTGCGCGTGATATGCAGGACACCTTCTATATCACCGAGGAGTATTTGCTGCGTACCCAAACCTCTCCCGTACAGGCACGCACTATGCAATCTCTGCCTCCTAATACTCCTATTCGCATGATTGCTCCCGGTGCGGTTTATCGCTGCGATTATGATGCTACGCACTCTCCTATGTTCCATCAGGTGGAGGGCTTAGTTGTGGATAAGAATATTAGCCTGGCTGATTTAAAGGGCACTCTGGAGCTTTTCTGTAAGGAAATGTTCGGTTCTAGCGTGCAAATTCGTCTGCGCCCTTCCTATTTCCCCTTTACCGAGCCTTCTGCAGAGGTTGATATTTCCTGCGTAATCTGCGGTGGCAAGGGCTGCCGTGTCTGCAAGAATTCTGGCTGGCTGGAAATCTTAGGCAGCGGTATGGTACACCCCAATGTTTTAGTGGAAAGCGGCTATGACCCCAGCCAAATGACAGGCTATGCCTTTGGTATGGGCGTTGAGCGTATTGCCATGCTGAAATACGGTATTGATGACCTGCGTCTGTTCTTTGAAAACGACCTGCGCTTCATCCGTCAGTTCAAATAAGAGGGGGAAATATAAATGTTAGCATCTTTAGAATGGTTAAAGCAATATGTTGATATTAATATTCCGACCGAGGTTCTGGTGGATAAAATCACCCGCGTTGGTCTGGAAGTGGAAACTGTAACTAAATTAGGCCAGGGTCTTTCTGGTGTTGTAACTGGCAGGGTAGTGGCTATTGAGCGCCATCCTAACAGCGACCACCTGTGGGTTTGTCAAATGGACTATGGTCAGGAGGGAGAGCCTGTACAAATTTTAACAGGTGCCCAAAATGTTTTCCAGGGGGCTATCGTGCCTGTGGCTACTGTTGGCGCTGAGCTGCCTCCTAGCGGTCGCAGCCCTGAGGGCTTAAAGCTGAAAAAGGCTAAAATGCGTGGCTTAGATTCCTTTGGTATGCTCTGTTCTGCTGATGAGCTGGGCTTTGATAACAAGGTGTTGCTGCCAGAGCAACGCAACGGCATTTACATTCTGCCGGAGGATACTCCTATTGGCGTAGATATTAAAGAAGTCTTAGGCTTAAACGATACGATTATCGATATCGACCTAACCTCCAACCGTGCTGACTGCTTTAGCATGGTGGGCTTAGCGCGTGAGATTGCTGCTATTACTGGCTGTCCTCTGCGTATGCCGGACCTGACTGTTAAGGAAGCGGCTGGTGGTGATGCACATGAGCTGGTTAAAACCTTTATCGAGGATAAGGAACTGTGCCCGCGTTTCTCTATGCGTGCTCTGAAAAATAT
>JAEDNJ010000172.1 GCA_016302525.1 Phascolarctobacterium sp.
ATTCAATCATCCCCTTCTTCTGTTGCAGTTTCTTCAAGGTTGCAAAGCAATTAGCCTTGACACTGATAAAATCGTCAACACCGGCAGCCACATAAATAGCCTCAAGATCCTTGGGTGCTGCACCTGCCAGGAATAAAGTCATATTCGGATTAGCAGCCTTCAGCATGGGTGCCAGCGCTGGAACATCCTCAGGATAGGTCTTGTCTGTAGAGCAAATTACAGCTACATCATAGGGAGTACCCTGATCGTCAATTCCTGCCTTCAAAGCAGCCACACATTTCTCATAGCGAGAACCAGGCTTGCCCTCGTCATCTTGGAAGCCATTGTTCAGATGTACATTAAATTCGCCTACTTGCAGGAAGCTGGTAGAGAAGTCTGCACGAGCCTTATGTTGAGGGATGGGTCCCATATTAGCCAGGAATACTTCTACATTCTTGCCTGTTTCTTTAATATAGCGTTCCGTATCAAAACGCAGAGCTTCATAACGCTCAGTCCAGTGATGAGCAGCAATAGGTGTAATAGCTTCAACAGCTTCGGCTTTGCAACCAGCTGCTGCAACTTGTCCCAGAGTAGCGCCATTGCTAAAGGCTTCAATAGCAGCTTCTACAGTAGTTACATCAGCCAGCTTACTAGCTACGAAATTAGTATCAATATCAGCTACATAAGCGGCAACAGCAGCTGCACGTTGTTTCTTTAATGCTTCGCTATCTTCTTCGCGACGCTCTAAGGGCTCTTCGGTCATATTCGGATACATGTTGACGCCAACAGCACGGTCCTTACGCAGCTCCAGTGCTTTAAAGCGTTCATCCAGGGTTTTGGCAATTTGCTCTTGGGGATAGCCAGCCTCCAAAGCCTTAACCATGCCACCCATGCCCTCAATCTTTTGGAATTCAGCCCAAATCTTTTCTACAATTTGCTTGGTCAAGGACTCTACTGCCCAAGAGCCACCAGCAGGGTCAATAGGACACAGCATGCCAAATTCTTCCTGCAGCATAACATGTAGGTTGCGGGCAATACGGCGAGAGAATACATCACCCTTACGGATCAGCTCGTCAAAGGGAGGATTCTCATAGGTGTTAACACCGCCCACAACGCCAGAGAAGGTTTGAGTGCAGTTACGCAGCATATTTACATAGGGGTCAATTACAGTTTTAGTGAAGCGAGAGCTACGACCATGAATCATAATAGCACGGTCAGCTTCTTCAGCGCCAAAAGCTTCCATAATTGCTGCCCATACTTGACGCAGAGCGCGCAGCTTAGCAATTTCCATAAAGAAGTTTGCCCCTTGGTTGAAGGCAAAATACAAGGAAGCAGCAATATCCTTCAGGGAAATACCACGTTTTTGCATCTCACGGATATACTCTACGGCACAAGCAAAAGTGTAAGCAACCTCTTGCACTGCATTAGCGCCACCATCTGTAAAGCAATCGCTACGTACATAAACAGGTCTAATTAATGGAGCATGAGCGCGAGTATATTTAATAGTCTCTGCCATTTCATCCATGAGAGCGTTTAAAGAAGTGCCAGAATTGCCATTAATAACCAGCTCGCCCAAAGGATCAGCACCGATAACGCCCTTCACACCTTGCAAATTCTTGCCAGTGCCCTTCAGCGCAGCCTCGGTCAAAGCAATAATACCTTTAGCGCCAGCGCCAGTATAAATCATCAGCGGATACTTCTCCAGCTTTAGGCCATTTAAAAGCACGCTCATATCTTCAACAGTGGTTACATTAACGCCCACATCACCGATTTTTTCAGCGTCCTTGGCATCAATACCATTAATGGTAGCAGTATCCAGTTTAATATGATAAACAGTGGAGCCTTTAGAGATTTCTTCCTTGAGCAGCTCATTGTTGTCAGCCGGCAAGGTTTCATCGCAGGCTTGGGCAATGCCCCAGGGTTCATGCACATAGCCATTTAAGGTAGCACCGCGCAGATAGTCACCCATGCCAGGATAATCCTCAGTGGGTAAAATAGAATCGGTTTCTTTGAGACGATAAATTGGGTCAAAAGTAATATCTTCGTAATTCTTCGTATACATAACCTTGTCGAAGGGAGCACCCTTGAGCAGAGCATTGCAGGCCTCTACCCATTCATCCCAGCTAGGTTCAGTAAATTCGTCCAAGGTTACCTCAGGAAATTCGGTTACATTTTCTGATTTACGCAGCATAGCTTCCAGCTCTTGATCTGTCATAGGCCTTTCGCCTTCAACAGCAGCTATTTTTTGTTCATCAGCCATCTAAAAATCCTCCTTTAGCTAAATCAATCTTCAACATATTACCAACTGTCGTAAAAAACAATATGCTATCACCTCCAAAACTTTGCATAGTACTTCTGCCCAAGCTGATCTCACCCAGCAATTATAAGGCAATACCACTCCTCTTAAGAGACTTTAAGAAAAGCATCTATATACACGGCTAAGCTTTACATACCGTATATAACATCATAGCATTAATCAAGATAATGACATTCATGGACCCGTCCGAAGCGTAGTTGCAAAGGGCGGATTTCGACTTTTTCTGGAATAGAATCATTAACAATCAAATTACCCAAGGCTGCACTAGGTTCATGCCCACGGCTTTGCAAAAAGCGAGCATAATAATCCAGCTGCGGTACATCCTCATTAGAGGTGTAAAACACTGCCGCTTGCTGCAGAGGTAACGTGCTCTTAACAAATGGATCTACTACAGAAAAATAGGTCTCTAAAATACCACAAATATCTTGCTTTTTAGGATTATATTCTATTTCTATACCGTACAATTCCTCACCATTTTGAGCTATTGTATGTACAGGCACAGTAGCAACAACTCCCTTCAAATCTTGAAAGGCATTCTTTAACGAACAAGCTTCTCCAGCTAAATATAGCTTCTTCATATGCTTAACCTCCAATCAAAAATATGTATATACAATATTTATAAATAGAAACAGCCACCACAATTGTGTGATGGCTGGAATTTTCGATGCCACAGTGCACCCCTACACTGTGGTATCAAGGCGGAGAAAGGGAAATGTCTCAAGCAAAAGAAATATTTGAGAATGGGATTTGAAGCACAGCTCATCATCAGCTGTGAACAAATAAACATATAACACCGATGGCTTTGACCCTCATCCTAGGTTAGCAGCCATCACGCAGCCCTAGGAGCATAGAAACAGAAAACCGTTCTTTAAGCATCCTATTAACCCTCTACGGGCAGGACTTTTAAAAAACGGTGAAATATCTTAATAAACACGACAAATAATAGTCGGTCTTACGACATCTCTCCCCGTCTCTCGCAGGTCTGGCGACGATGTATCTTACAGGCAGTTCTTCTGACTTCGCTTCATTATTTGTTTCACCTTCCCAGATTCAATCCAGTGGTATATAGAAACAAACTCCACATCACAGCGGCGGGACCGTGCCGGATTTACACCGACTTCTCTATTGAGCTTACGCACCTGTAATCCAATGTTAACTTGTTATACTTAATTATAA
>JAEDNJ010000173.1 GCA_016302525.1 Phascolarctobacterium sp.
CTGCTGCCAGAGCGTTATGGTCTGCTAAGATTACGAAAACAGTATTCTCAAACCAAGGCTTAGCCTTTGCCTGCTTCAGAAAATCATGTATCGCCCAATCTGTGTACTTAACCACGCTAGGGCGCTTGCCCTGCGGTGCATCAACTCTGCCTTCGGGGAAAGTAAAGGGCCTATGATTCGTGGTAGTCAAAACAACCTGCAAACTCGGCTTCTTCGCCGCATGGTTTTTATCAAGTTGCTTGATACATTGCTTAAAAAGCACCTCATCAGCAACGCCCCACACTGTTTCCTGAATAATTTCTTCCTTAGGAATACTGTTTCTGTCAAGCACAGTAAAGCCATTGCTCTCAAAGAAGGCGTTCATATTATCAAAATAGCCGTAGCCACCATAGATAAATTCTGTGGCATAGCCATGCGCCCTCAGAGCAGAGCCAACATTATACATATTAGCACAATCTTCACGGCGCACAATAGATTGTCCGGGAGTAGGGGGCAGGTTTAAAGAAACTGCCTCCAAGCCTCTGACGGTTCTAGTTCCCGTAGCATAAACATTGCCAAAATAAAAATTCTCCTTCGCCAGCTTATCTAAATAGGGAGTAAGGCTTTCCTTGTTGCCGTCCATACCCGTAAAGCGTGCACTTAAGCTTTCTACTATGATAAAGACAATATTCGGCTTTTTGCCACTATGCTCATTGTGATTGCTAATTTTGCGGGCAATGCCATGCTCCTCTAGATACTTTTCACCAGTCAGAGCTAATTTTTGGCGCAGCTTCGCTTCCACAAGTGGTTCTTCTATATGTTTATAAAAACGGTCATAATCCAGCTCATTATGAAAGAAGGCATAGACAAATTGATAAATACCATTGCCAGCAATATCCTGATTATATCTATTTTCCAGGGCTCTTTCCTTTAAGCTGCTAGTTAGGGCTAGGGTAGAGCCAGCTAATAAAATAAGGTAGAGAAAAACTCTTTTCAGCTTTACGCTCCAACTGCAGGGTGCAAATTCCAGCTTTAACCCACGCAGGAGCAGCTTATAGATAAGATAGGAAAGTCCTAATAAGCCTGCAACGAGCAAGGGCATATTGTAGGACTGAAAAATATTGCCAAAAAGCTCCTGGGTATAAACTAAATAATCAACGGCAATGAAGTTAAAGCGTGTTTTAAATTCTTCCCAGAAATAATATTCAGAGATAGTCGTAAAAGCAAGAAAGAAGCTATAAAAGCCCAGCATAAATTTTACTGTCTTTTGTCCATATCTATGGTTAAGCGGCTTTGCTCCCAATAAAAATACACAGAGAGACAGGGGCAGCAGCAAAAAAAGTGCTATGCAAAGGTCGTAGCCAAATCCCAAAACCAAGGCTCCTGCCAGTTCCTTAAGGCTAAAGGCGGCTTCCTTAGCTGAGACAATAAAAAATAAAGCTCTTACAAACAACTGTATAAGAAAATACAGAGCTCCCGCTTTTAATATTAATTTTATTCTTGTATCTTGATTTAGCATATAATGATTTACCTCGAAAAATGTTTTTTTTAGTATACCATTTATTTTTTCCTCTGACAATCTTCTCTGTGTAGAATTTTTCCAAATAAAACACAAAAAGCGCTGCCTATACTCATAATAGACAGCGCCTCTTAATTACAGCTTAAACTTTATCCATGTCACGGCTAGCTATGATATCTACGCCTAAGCCTAAAATATCCTTAACGATAACATCACCAGTCTTAACAGGAGCCTCTACAACTACATCACGCAGATATGCTGCACATTCCATAACCTTTTCCTTGGGCAGAACATTAGCAGATACAACAGGCAGTAAGGGCAGCAGACCACCGTTTACCTTAACGGTGTAAGTTAACATTCTTTTAGGTGCAGTTACTTCGTCTTGCGCATATTTAGCACCACGAGGGCAGGTATTACCAGTTACACTAGCAAATTTGCCATCTTTAAGGGTAACTGTCATTTCACAACCCATAGGGCACATAATGCAGTTCATTACTTTAGTTTCAACAGACATTTTCTCCCCTCCTTCTTATGCTAAGCCAACGCTAATTTCTTCGCCAATCAGGCCAAATTTAGCTTTAGGAATTTCTACAGCGATCATCTCACTAGGTTTAGCTACCGGCAAAGGCTTGCTTAAGAGGATGTTTTCACCGCTCTTAATAACCAGCTTCACCTTGCGTTGCGGAGCGCCTACACGCATATACAGCTTAATACTTTCATCAGCAGGAATTTCTGCCGGCAGAGATACTCTTTGCGGTACGCAGGTGCGCACGCCATCAATAGCATTAACCTTAACGGTGCGAACATCAGCAGAAGTTAAGCCTTGCGCTTGCAGGGCAGCATATTTACCAGCAATAATAGCTTCCTCAGCTACGAAGTCAACCAGGTCATGCACATGCACAACGTTACCAGCAGCAAAGAAGCCCTTTAAGCTGGTTTCACGATGCTGGTCAACCATCGGGCCGGTAGTCAGAGGATACATATCCAGGTCTAAGCCACGAGACAGCTCATTTTCAGGAATTAAGCCAACAGACAGCAGAACTGTATCACATTCAATGTCAAATTCTGTGCCCGGAATCGGGGTCATGCGCTCATCAACCTTAGCAACGGTAATGCCGGTAACGCGCTCTTCACCATGAATCTTCACGATGGTGTGAGACAGGTACAGAGGAATATCAAAGTCGTTCAGACATTGCACGATGTTACGGGTTAAGCCGTTGGAGAAGGGGCAAATTTCTAAGCAGGCTTGTACCTTGCAGCCCTCTAAGCTCATACGGCGAGCCATAATCAGACCAATGTCACCAGAGCCTAAGATGACAATCTTATGGCCGGGCAAATAGCCTTCCATATTAACCATGCGTTGAGCAGCGCCAGCAGTAAAGACACCAGCAGGGCGCTCGCCGGGAATACGGATAGCGCCACGGGTACGTTCACGGCAGCCCATGGTCAGGATGACAGTCTTACCTTCAATGGTGATTAAGCCCTGTTGAGGGTTAACAGCAATAACAGTATGGTTTTTCAGAACATCAAGCACCATCGTATCAACCATAGTCTCGATTTCTGGTTTATCTTGAATTAATTCAATAGCCTTGTGCGCAAAGCCAGGACCAGTCAATTCTTCTTTAAAATAGTGCAGACCGAAGCCATTATGAATACATTGTTGCAGAATACCGCCCAATTCACGGTCACGCTCGATAACAACAATCTTCTTTGCACCATTTTTCCAGGCACTATAAGCCGCGGAAAGACCGGCAGGACCACCGCCGACAATTACTACATCATATAACATAATATTTTCCTCCCCGCCCTTATTTCTCTGAAGAATATTTTTCGTAGAACATATTGGAATCAGCGCGTTCCTTCAAAACCTCTGGAATAGGAATGTTTAATTCGCGAGACAGAATCTGGGTTACACGAGGACCACAGAAGCCGCCTTGGCAACGACCCATACCAGCACGAGTACGACGTTTTAC
>JAEDNJ010000013.1 GCA_016302525.1 Phascolarctobacterium sp.
ACTAAGTAATGATGTAAATAATGATGAATATAAAGACAATGCTAATAGCTATAGTAGCTCGTCAAGCAATAACAAGAGGTCAAATACTAGCTCTGATGATAGCTATGATTCCTACTATACCTTGAGAGAGGAAGATTATAGCCAGGAATACGGTGACGATTACGAAGATGCTATACAAGATGGCTGGGAAGAGAAAAGGAGAAGGAAATAGGAGTTTCATTAGGAATAATTAAAATTTATATGTTTAAAGTCGTTAGAAATAAGAAAGCCTCCTGAATTTCAGGAGACTGCTTTTTTGACCTAAATTGCCCTAAAAAGCAGCACACTTTTAGTGAAAATTACCCTTAATCTGGTTATGACAGGGTTTACGCTTATGCACGAACAGGCTCCTTAGCATTAGCAGGTGGATTGTTTTTTTATCTGCTAGACAAAAGTCTTATTTATGGCTATAATTTAAGGTAGGGAGGAGACAATCTTAGGGAAGTATGCGGTACTGTTCTAGTTATGCTGTCAGCTCTGCTGCTTGCTATTTTATAATACTATTATGAAAGAAAGGTTGCTCGTAGCATGAAGGACAATGATGAATAATATCTGTAAAAATTGTACTATAATGCTACTAAATTACATTCCTATATTTGGTGATAATAAGATGACTAAGGAGGAAGGAAGAAGATGAACGCAAAGGATTTATCCGCTGAGGATATTAAGTATTTGAAGCTCTTGGCTAGAGAATTTCCTACTCAGGCAGAAACCTTTACGGAAATTATTAACCTACAGGCTATTTTGAACCTGCCTAAGGGTACAGAGCATTTTATGAGTGACCTGCATGGTGAGTACGAAGCCTTTTTGCATATTTTAAATAACTGCAGCGGCGTTATTCGCGAAAAGGTAGAGGATTTGTTCTTCACCCTGACCGATAGAGAGCGTAATGAGCTTTTAACGCTGATCTATTATCCCAAGGAAAAGCTGGATATGATGGAGAAGAAGGCGCCGCTTTCAGAAACCTGGGGCAAGCAGACCCTGCGCCGTTTGCTGCGCTTAGCTAAGCTGCTAAGCAGCAAGTACACCCGTTCTAAGGTGCGTAAGGCCATGTCTGAGGTTTTCCGCTACATTATCGACGAGCTGCTCCATGCTCAGCCCGAAGAAGAACGCAATCGCTATGTTTATCATGCGAAGATTTTAGATACGATTTGGGAAACTGGCGCTTTCCGTCCCTTTGTCTATTCTTTGACGAATTTGATTAAGCGCCTGGCTGTGGATCACCTGCACATTGTCGGCGATATTTATGACCGTGGTCCTCTGCCGCATAAGATTATGGACCGTCTCATGCAGCACCACTCTGTAGATGTGCAATGGGGCAACCATGATGTGCTGTGGATGGGTGCTGCTGCCGGCAGTGTTCCCTGTATCATCAATGTTATCCGCAACAATGTGCGTTACAATAACTGGGAGGTACTAGAGAACGGTTATGGTATTTCTCTGCGTAACTTTACTACCTTTGCAGAGAAGCATTACACCCTGCCGGAGAAAAAGGGTCCCTTAGAAAGGGCGATTAATGTTATCCTCTTTAAGGCAGAGGGTCAGGCTATGCTGCGCCATCCCGAATACAATATGGAGGATCGTCTGCTCTTTGATAAGATGGATTTAGCTAAGGGGACGGTACAGCTGCCCTATGGCGAATTTGAGCTGAATACCCACGATTTCCCCACCTACGACCCCGAACATCCCTACGATTACAGCCCAGAGGAGCAGCAGATTGTTGAGGACTGGGTAAGAGACTTCCGCAACAGCGAGGCTCTGCAAAGACATATGAAGTTCTTCCTGAGCCATGGCTCTATTTATAAGGTTATGAACGGCAACCTTATGTTCCACGGTGGCGTTGCCCTGACAGAGGACGGTGAATTCCGCGAAATTACTGTGCGTGGCGAAACTCATCATGGTCGTGCTTATATGGATTACATTGACCATCTCTGCCGTGTTGGCTTCCGTCGTCGCAGTGAGGAGGACCTGGACTTTTTCTGGTTCATGTGGATTCATCCAGACTCTCCTGTTTCTGGCCGTATTATCAAGACCTTCGAGCGCAGCTATCTGGACGACGAGAGCACCTGGCCAGAACCGCAGGATGCCTACTACATCCTGCACCGCAAGAAGGAGATTTGCGAAAAGGTGCTGCATGAGTTTGGCTTAGATTCTCCGCAATCCCATATTATCAACGGCCATACTCCTGTTAAGGTTTCCAAGGGTGATACCCCTGTACGTGCTGAGGGCAGAGAGATTTGCATTGATGGCGGCTTCTGCAAGGCTTATCAAAAGAGCACTGGTATTGCTGGCTATACTCTGATTTTCAACAGCCATGGTATCCGCATTAAGGCTCACTATCCCTTCAAGAGCATTGCTAACGTTCTGGAGAACAATGCTGATATTGACAGCCGTACCACTCAGGTTGAGCAGGAGCCTAAGCGGGTGATGATTGCCGATACTGACAATGGCAAGAACATTCAAGAGCAGATAGATGGCTTAATGAAGCTGCTCTGTGCTTATCGAGATGGCATCATCCAGGAGCATCCCGAAAAGAGCAAGATGCCGAATAAGTAACAAAATATAGCGATTAAAAAAGCCCATACCTACGCAGTTGTTCATGTAGGTGTGGGCTTTAAATTTGCTTAAAAAGTCAAAAACAAGATGAGCTTTAAGTGCGTATAAGAAGCATATAACAAAGAAGCTTGATTCTAAAAACGCGTAAAACTATAAAATGGCGATAACGATTTTATAGTTTGGTGCGTTTCTATAAATACGATTAATGAACTAGTTCGCTTTCAAAGCTTCATATAAACTAAGGCTTTGCAAGAGGAGGTTTTCGCTTACATCTGCAAAATTTGCTCCTTGATGGCCTCTAGCTTAGCCTGCCAATCGATGCAGTAGGGGCTGCCACCCTGGGTGCAGTCTGGCTTGCCACCGCCACGACCGCCAAAGGCTTCGTTCAAAAGGCGAATATAGTGCTGGCAGTTGCCCGGAGTGCCGGGAGCAGTGGCTACAATGTAGCTGAGGCGCTCTGGCTGCACAATCACAATAAGGCTCAGCGTATTTGCGAGGCTAGTCACCTTGGGCAGAAGCTGCTTGCCCTCCTTGCCATCGCCCTCAGGAATGGTGATTACGAGCAGCCTTGCTCCGTTTGCACAGCTGGGAGCAACGGCCAGAGCCGCCTCTACCTGCTGCTCTAGGAGCTTCATGGTAGCGTTTCTGAGCTTTAGCTGCAGCTGAGCCATGTCCTCAGCTTGTTTCGCCAGCATAGCCTCAACATTCTCTAGCTTCGTAGAAAAGCCCTCGGCAATGCTCAGCATGAGGCTGTTTTTCTTATCTGCATCCAGCAAGGCACGACGACCGCAAAGAAACTCAATGCGACAGCCGCCCTTGTGCTTTTCCTTACGAATGACCTTCACGGAGCCCACCATGCCCGTAGAGCTGGGGTGCGTGCCGCAGCAGGTACAGACATCGGCGTCTTCGATAGAGACAATACGCAGAGTACCTGTAAGCTTGTCGTTGAACTTGCGCATTTTATCCTTGAGCTTGACGGCCTCGCTGCTATCAAGATAGTCTACGCGGATAGGGCGGTTTTCCCAAATGATTTCGTTGGTGAGCATTTCCGCCTGCAGCAGCTCTTCGTTAGAAAGCTCCTTATCTACATCAATATAGACCATGTCCTCGTGCATATGAAAGCCCACATTTTTAGTGCCAAAAAGCTTCCAGCAGGCATAGCTGAGGATGTGCTCGCCACAGTGCTGCTGCATACGGTCGAGGCGAAGCTTCCAGTCTAGGACTGCCTCGACCTGAGCACCAGGCTCCAGCGGCCTGTCGCATTCGTGGTAAATATGGCCGGCCTTTTCCGAGACATGGCTTACAAAAGCCTCGCCCAGCTTGCCTTTATCGCTCAGCTGACCGCCACCCTCTGGGAAGAACACGGTTTGGTCCAGCTCAACAAGATATTGCCCGTCCTTTTCTGTGCAGGCAATGACAGTGGCCTGGCATTTTTTGAGCAACGAGTTGTTTTCATATAGCTTAAGTGTCATTGTTAGTCCCCTCTTTCAAAAAATATGTGTAAGAAGAAAATTTAATGGTACTATTATATCACATTGCCAGCATAACAAAAAACCAGGAGCTGCCACTCCTGGGGTTTCTTTGTCCATTAAAAAGCGAGCGCTCTGATGAGACCCACTAATCGCTTAGCAAATATATTATATCACTATTATCATAGTAAGAAAAGCTGCAAAAGAAATATTAGTACATAGCTTTTGCCTAGATTTTTACATTAAAACAACGCTGTATGCAGGAACTTGAGCGCTGTCAGCATTACGAGGCAGGAGGTGCCCTTCATCAGGAGGGCAGAATTCATCCTGACGGCTAAACGCACGCCTAGCTGCGCTCCTAGTGAAGCCCCCACTCCCAGGCCGATAGCAGTCAGCCATACCACGTGTCCGAGGCTGGCGTGGGAAATAACCCCTGCTATAGCAGAAATGCACAGAATCGCCGTAGAGGTAGCAATGGCCACCTTGACAGGAAAGTGCAGCACATAGGTCATCATAGGCACATGAATGACACCGCCGCCAATGCCCAGAATGCTCGCAATAAAGCCCACCACAATGCTGCAGCCAACGCCGAATTGCCAGTTGTAATGCTCTGGCACCTGCTCGTTAGTGTCCTGGCTCGCTTTTTTGCTAGCCTTTTTAAACATATGGATAGCAAAAAGGAAGAAGAAAATGCCAAAGACGAGATAAAAGCTGCGGCCCTTTAAATATTCTGAGGCATAGCTGCCGAGAAAGGCACCTGGCACTGTAGCCAGAGCAAACTTCCAGGCCGCATCCAGGCAGACCTTTTTTTGTCTGAGGTAGCCAAGGCTGCCAGAGAGGGCGTTCAGCAGAACTACAAACATAGAGGTGCCAATCGCCGCCGAGGGCTCAAAGCCGAACAAAAAGGTTAAGAGCGGTACGATGACTACACCGCCGCCAATCCCCAGCATAGAGCCAAGGCAGCCAACTGCAGCACCTACCGCTAAAAACAATAAGATTTCCATATGGATTACGAAGCTCCTTTAGCCATTGTACTGGCTTTTTAAGGTAAAGAGAAAAGCCAGCTATGAAAACTCCCTAGCAAATCATAGCTAGCTAATAATACAAGAAACGCTTAAAGTAAAAATATCTGAGATTATCAAATCTATACTAAACTTTTGCTTACAGATTAGTATAATAAATGCCGGTTGCCATTTGCACTGCGATAGAAACAACGGTAATCGCCATCCAGCACAAAAGACCCATGATAATGGGCTTGCCACCCTTTTGAATGAGCTCGACAATGTTGGTGTTAAGGCCAATCGCGCACATAGCCATAGCGATAAAGAACTTAGCCAGCCACTTCATAGCGTGCAGGAAGCTGCCCATATAAAAGGCAGTGAAGCCAGATTCCGGCAGGCTGCCGACAATAGTAGTCACAATAGCAGCGCAGATAAAGTAAATGATGAAGAAGGGGAATACGCTTGCCAAAGAATAATTAGAGCCTGCACCGGCAGCATTCTTTGCCTTGTAGGAGGTGTAGAAGGCCAGAGCCAGGGTAATAGGAATAATGGCGAGGGTACGGGTCAGCTTAACGGTAACAGCAGCAGAGAGGATACCGTCCACACCGTAGAGGCTTTCTGCGGTAGAAGCGCAGGCGGTAACAGAGGAGGTGTCGTTGACAGCAGTGCCGGCAAAAATCGCAAAGCCCTCGCTGCCAAAGCCAATGCTATAGCCCAGAGTAGGAAAAATCAAGGCTGCCAGAACATTAAAGAGGAAGATAACCGAAATGGACTGCGCCACCTCCTTGTCATCAGCATTAATAACAGGAGCTGTTGCAGCAATGGCAGAGCCGCCGCAGATAGAGGAGCCTACGCCGATAAGCGTAGAAACCTTAGCGTCCATGTTAAGCAGCTTCATGACAATATAAGCAGTAATGAGAGAAATACCAATGGTAGACACGATAACAGGCAGGCTCTTGCTGCCTACGCTTAAAATAGTGCCCAGATTTAGAGAGAAGCCCAAAATGATTACGGCCCATTGCAGAATCTTTTTGGAGGTGAATTTTATGCCGTCCTTATTTTTGGGGCTAGCGGCGATTTGGGGCTTCACCAGAGTGAGCAGCATACCCATGAGAATAGCAAAGACGGGAGCTCCTATGACCTCTAGGGAAACAGAACCAATTTTTAGACCACCTAAGAAGGTGGCAATACCAGCGATAACGACACAAAGCAGAGTGCCCTGCAGTAAATTAGTCATCTAAATAAAAGCTCCTTTCGCTTAATCCTTTTTGCCTAAAAGCTTTTTGCCAACAGTCTCATAGAGAATGGGCAAGAGCGAGAAAATGACGATACCAAGGGTTACAAAGGTGAAGTTTTGCTTAATGATGGGGATATTGCCAAAGAAGAAACCACCGCCAACAAAGAGTGTTACCCAGACTACAGCGCCGATAACATTGTAATGCGCAAAGGTGGTGTAGTGCATTTTGCCAATGCCAGCCACGAAGGGGGCAAAGGTGCGCACGATGGGCACGAAGCGGGCCAGAAAAATGGCCTTGTGACCATGCTTTTCGTAGAAGGCAGAGGCCTTGGCCACGTGCTCAGGCTTGATGAGCTTCGTGTTCATGTTGAGCAGAGCATTGCCAAACTTTTCGCCAATCATATAGTTGCAGGCGTCGCCTAAGACCGAGGAAACGAGAAAAATACCCACCAGCCAATAGATATTCATGCTTTCGGGGGCGGCAGCCGCCAGAGCGCCGCAGGCAAAGAGCAGGGAGTCACCCGGCAGGAAGGGGGTTACAACAAGACCTGTCTCACAGAAAACCACTAGGAAGAGAATGGCATAGATTAAAGAGCCATAGGCTGCCATTATTTCCGGCAGGTGTTTATCTAAATGCAGAATCAGGTCGAGAAAATAACTAAGATATACTTCCATTTAAAAACCTCTTTCTATACTTTATAAAATAACACTTTATTCTACCATAAAAGCGTAAGCTTGTCAGTAGTTTTCTCGAAAAATTACGCTTGCTTACTTATATAAGCTATAAATACTTATTTGCATTATCATAGGGATGTGGTATAATAAGATAATTTGCCGAGCTTTCTCGTCAAGGATGGTATATTAAGGAGTAAAATAAGCATGGAAAAAGAATTATGCTGGTGTGGCAGTGGCAAATGCTATGAAGACTGCCATAAGCTGAATGACGACAAAATGGCACTGCTGGCAAAGTCTGGCAAAGAGGTGCCTACGAGGGATATGATTAAGACCCCAGCACAGATAGAAGGTATTCGTAAGGCCTGTGCTCTTAATACCGCTGCTTTAGACGAGGTAGCTAAGTATGTGAAGGCTGGCGTTACTACGGGCGAGCTAGACAGAATTATTTATGATTACATTATAGCTCACGGTGGCGTGCCCGGTGACTTGGGTTATTATGGCTTCCCCAAAAGCGTGACTATTTCTGTCAATGATGTGGTTTGCCACGGTATTCCCGGCGACAAGCCCTATGATGTTTTAAAGTCTGGTGATATTGTCAATATAGACTGCACCACGGTTTTGGATGGCTATTATGGCGATGCTTCCCGTATGTTCTGCATAGGCAAGATTAATAAGCGCGACAAGGAGCTGGTGGAGGTAACAAAGCAATGTCTGCAGCGTGGGCTTGAGGCAGCGCAGGCCTGGGGCTATTTAGGCGATATTGGCGCTGCTGTGTCACAGCTGGCGCATAAGCACGGCTTTTCTGTAGTAGAGGAGTTTGGCGGTCACGGTGTGGGCCTGGATATGCACGAGGACCCCTTTGTTGCCCACTACGGCAAGAAAAAGACGGGCATGGTGCTGGTGCCTGGCATGGTTATTACCATTGAGCCGATGATTAACGCAGGCCGCAAGGGTATTTACGAATGCGAGGATGGCTGGACTATCCGCACTGAGGATGGCAAAAAGTCTGCTCAATGGGAGCATACAATTTTAATTACGGAAAAAGGACCAGAGATTTTGTCCTATTAAGAGCTGAATAATTAGTTTTCTATTTCTAGGAGCTTGTGTAAAAGCAGGCTCCTTTTTATTTTGGGTGCCTAAGGATGTAGGCATTAGCATATTAGTATTTATGAAAAGCGTGAAGAAAGATAACCTATTAGTCGATAATTAGGCACTAAGATATTTCTGCTAGAGAAAAGAGAAACCCCACCATTGGTGGGGTCGGAGTATATTTTATTCTTGCCAGTAGTCCAGCTTTTCGTCAAGGCCAATGTGCTTAGCAATGAAGACGGGGCGTTTGCCCTCTGCCAGCTGCTTTTTATAGTCGTTTAAGCACTTCATAGCCGTGTCGCCTAAAATGACGATGACGGGTAGGTTGATGATGGCCATAATTCCCATGAGCACATCTGCCAAGTCCCACAAAAGGCCCATGCTGGAGCCAGCACCGATAAAGATAACAGCACAGGCAATTAGTCTATAGCAGGTCATGAAGAGCTTGCCGGGAACGCAGCCATTGATATAAGCCAGGCAGTTATCAACATAGTAAAGGTTGCCCAGCAGGGTAGTGAAGGCAAAGAGCACCATGGAAACGGTTAGGAAAACGCCTGCACCAGAGCCCAGGGAGGCGTTGAGGGCTGCCTGCACATAGGGAGCGCCGGCAATTTCCTTGGTAGGAGCAACACCGCTGGTCATGCACATTAAAGCGGTAGCGGTGCAGAGGATGAGGGTGTCAATAAAGACAGAGAACATCTGCACGAGACCCTGCTTAACGGGGTGAGAAACATCTGCTGCTGCTGCCGCATTAGGAGCAGAGCCTACGCCAGCCTCGTTAGAATAGAGACCGCGCTTAATGCCGAACATAACGCAGGAGCCGGCAAAGCCACCAAAGATAGCCTCAAAGTCAAAGGCCTGGGCAAAGATGGTTGCCAAAACCTTGGGCAGCATGGTGATGTTCATAACGGTGATTAAAAGGGCTACAGCAACATAGAGCACGCCCATGATGGGCACCAGTGTAGAGGTGGCCTTGATGATACGCTTGCCGCCGCCAAAGAGGCACCAGCCCACTAAAAGGGCCAGGATAGCGCCAATGACCCAGGGGGTAGTAGCCTTGTCATAGAAGCTAAAGCCGCTAAAGGTGGATTGTAAATTGTAGGAGCAGAGCATATTAAAGCCTACGCCATAGGTGAGGATGAGGGCAAAGGAGAAGAGCATAGCTATGAAGCGATTGCGAATTGCTCCTTCGATATAGTAGGCTGGTCCGCCATAGCTGGCGTGTTCACCACGTTTCTTGTAAATTTGAGCCAGGGTGCTTTCTACGAAGGCAGAGGCTCCGCCGATTAGGGCCGTCATCCACATCCAGAACATGGAGCCGAAGCCACCCAGACACAGGGCGGTAGCAACACCCACAATATTGCCCGTACCCACACGGGAAGCAGTAGAGACCATCAGCGCCTGGAAGGAGGAAACACCGTTATCCTCTTTGGGTTTTTCTAAAATTACATTCAAGGTTTCCTTGAGCATGGTGATTTGAATAAAGCCGGTACGCAGGGTATAATACAGACCAACCCCCAAGAGCATGATAATCAAAAGCTTACCATACATAAAATTACTGATTTCGCCTACTAAAAAAGCTAGCATTTCCTCTCTCCTTTATTGTTTAAATTTTGTGCATAAAAAATACTGTATACATCTTACCAATAAATGGCGTAAAAGGCAAGCAGTTTATGTATTTTTATAAGCTAAAAAAGCACCAGGTCGCCTAGCAACGGCCTGATGCTTTTCTTTAATAAGCTTATTTTCTTGCTGCCGCAACCTCAGCAAAGGCCTTAGCTGCACAGTCGATGGTTTTTTGAATATCCTCAGGGCTATGTGCCAGGGATAAGAAATTGGTCTCAAATTGAGAGGGAGGCAGGTAGATGCCCTGCTCCAGCATACTGTGGAAGTAGATTTTAAAGGCTTCTAAATCGCAGGCACAGGCACTTGCAAAATCGGTGACAGGCTTAGCGCTAAAGAAAACAGTGAACATACTGCCCAGGCGGTGGATTTGTACAGGCACGCCAGCAGTCTTAGCAGCTTTTTCTAGGCCGCCTACGAGGATAGCGCACAGGCTTTCCAGCTTTTCGCAAACCTTGTTTTCTTCCATATAGGTTAGGGCAGCAATGCCGGCAGCCATAGCCAGAGGGTTGCCGCTGAGGGTGCCAGCCTGATACATGGGACCAGCAGGAGAAACCTGCAGCATAATCTCTTTTCTGCCGCCATAAGCTGCAACAGGCAGACCTCCGCCTATAACCTTGCCTAAGCAGGTAATATCGGGGTCGATGTCATAAAGAGACTGGCTGCCGCCCTGAGCGCTGCGGAAGCCGCTCATAACTTCGTCACAGATGAGGAGTGCGCCGTATTTGCGGGTAATAGCTCGCAGTGCTTCGTGGAAGCCTTCCTTAGGCAGGACAAGGCCCATATTGCCAGGGGTGGGTTCCATGATGACAGCGGCAATCTCATGTCCGCGCTCAGCGAAAACCTGCTCTAAAGCTTCAATATCGTTGAAGGGGATGGTAATAGTGGTTTCTGCTACAGCACGAGGCACGCCGGGGCTGTCAGGAACGCCTAGGGTAGTAGCGCCGCTGCCAGCCTTAACTAACAGGCTGTCGTGGTGGCCGTGGTAGCAGCCTACAAATTTTACAATGCAGTCACGACCAGTGTAGGCACGGGCAAGGCGCAGAGCGCTCATGGTAGCCTCGGTGCCGCTGTTGACCATGCGCACCAGCTCCATAGAGGGAACGAGGCGGCACACCAGCTTCGCCAGTTCGGTTTCAGCCAAAGTGGGAGCACCATAGGAGGTGCCCTTTTCTGCTGCTGTCTTGATGGCCTCGGTTACACAGTCGGGAACATGGCCCATTAACAGAGGACCGTAGGAAAGTACATAATCAATATATTCGTTGCCGTCAATGTCGTAAATCTTGCTGCCCTTACCCTTGGCAATGATGGGGGGCACACCGCCAACACTGCGGAAGGAGCGGACAGGAGAGTTTACGCCGCCAGGGATATAGTTTTTCGCCTCAGTAAAGGCTGCTTCAGATTGTGTATGAATCATGCTTTTACTCCTTCAGCCAGCGGGCTACATCTAATGCGTGGTAGGTGATAATCATTTTGGCGCCGGCACGCTTAAAGCCGGTCATGGTTTCCATAACAATGCGTTTTTCGTCAATCCAGCCCATTTTGGCAGCAGCCTTAACCATAGCAAATTCGCCGCTTACGTTGTAAACGCACAGAGGGCGGTTGAAGGCTTCGTGCACTCTTTGCACGATATCCAAGAAGGCGAGAGCAGGCTTAACCATGACAATATCAGCGCCCTCTTCAATATCCAGAGCCACCTCACGCAGAGCCTCGTCACTGTTGGCAGGATCCTCCTGATAGCCCTTGCGGTCGCCATGAGAGGGAGCAGAGTCGGCTGCGGCGCGGAAGGGACCATAGTAGGCAGAGGCAAATTTTGCGGCATAGGCCATAATAGGCAGGTCGCTAAAGCCGTTTTCATCCAGGGCCTGACGAATCGTCTTGACATAGCCGTCCATCATATTAGAGGGGGCAACCATGTCGGCTCCTGCCAGAGCGTGAGAAACGGCAACCTTGGCTAAAAGTGGCAGGGTAGCATCATTATTGACGGTAGTACGCTCGTCTAATTGACCGCAGTGACCGTGGCTGGTGTATTCACAGAGGCAAACATCAGTGATGATGACCATTTCAGGATAATTAGCCTTAATCAGCTTGCAGGCCTGTTGTACGGGCTCGTTCATATCCCAGGCACTGGAGCCCAGCTCATCCTTGTAGGAGGGCACGCCAAAGAGCAGTACGGCAGGAATACCCAGCTCAGCTGCTTCCTTAACGGGCTCAAGCACACGGTCCACAGACCAGTGGTAATTGCCTTCGAGGGTTTCGATTTCGTGTTTAATATTTTCGCCGGGAACAACGAAGAGCGGCAGGATTAAATCCTTTGCGCTTAAAGTGTTTTCGCAAATCATGGCACGCAGATTAGCGGTTCTGCGCATACGGCGAGGACGATAGGCAGGATAGCCGGTAATAGACATATTTGACATCTCCTTTTAGCAGGTGCTGCTAAGCTTTAAGCAGCTGCTATAGGCTAAGAATCGCCTAAGCTTTAGCCTATGGCTAGCAGCTAAGGCTTTAGCCTATGTTTTTATGCTTAGCAACGCATATAGTAGAACTTTATTTATTATAAAAACTTAAAATTGCTTCGGTTAAGCCGTCAATGGTATATTCCTTAGCCTCGATAGCAGGGATGAGACCGTTCTTGACGAGGGTTGCGCTAGTGATAGGACCGATAGAAGCAAGTGCTGCCTTTTCTAGCAGGCTCTTGTCTTGACCCAAGACCTCTAACAGGTTGGTAACGGTAGAGGAGCTGGTGAAGGTTACAACTACATCCTCAGCTGCTGCGAGGGCTTCTAGGAGTTCTTCTTTGTTTTGGCAGTCAGCAACGGTTTCGTAGGCTGTCACAACATCAACAACAGCGCCTAAGGCACGCAGGCGTTCAATGAGCACTTCGCGGGCAACCTTAGCACGAGCTACGAGAATTTTTTCGCCAGCAGCGATTTGACCAGCTAATTCTTCAGCCAGATTTTCTGCCTTGTACTCAGAGGGAACGAGGTCAGCGATAACGCCGTAGCCCTCTAATTGCTTAGCTGTAGCGCTGCCGATAGCAGCCACCTTAAGGCTGCCCAGAGCACGGGTGTCCTTGCCAGCAGCCTTTAAATGCTCAAAGAAGGAGTCAACGCCATTAGCGCTGGTCAGGACGAGCCATTTATAGGTATCAATTTCGGCAATAGCCTTGTCTAGCGGAGCAATATCAGCGGGCGGCACAATCTTGATTGCCGGCACTTCGATAACCTTAGCACCCTCAGCTTCAAGCTTAGCAGTCAGAGCGCTGGCTTGAGCACGGGCACGGGTAACGACAACAGTTTTGCCAAAGAGCGGCTTATTGTCATACCATTGCAGCTCGCTGCGCAGCTTAACAACCTCGCCTACGAGGAAGATAGCCGGCGGCTTCATGCCAGTGCGCGCTACATCAGCAGCAGCCTCGCCCAGAGTAGTGATAAGGGTGCGTTGTTCAGGATGTGTGCCCCAACGGATAACAGCAGCAGGAGTAGCAGCGCTGCGACCGTTAGCAATGAGCTGGGAGCTGATTTTTTCAATGTTTTCTACACCCATGAGGAAAACAAGGGTATTAACAGAGGTTGCCAAACCCTTCCAGTTGATTTGAGATTCAGGCTTAGTGGGGTCCTCATGGCCTGTTACTACAGCAAAGGAGGTAGCAACAGCGCGGTGGGTTACGGGGATACCAGCGTATTCAGCAACAGCAATAGCAGAGGTTACGCCAGGCACGAATTCAAAGGGCAGGCCGGCCTTTTTCAGCTCCATAGCCTCTTCGCCGCCGCGACCAAAAACAAAGGGGTCGCCGCCCTTAAGACGAGCAACGATTTTGCCCTCGCTAGCCAGCTTTACGAGCAGCTGGTTAATTTGCCATTGGGGCAGAGCATGGTGGCAGCTTGCCTTGCCGACATAAATCATTTCTGCATTCTTGTTGGAATAGGCTACAATGCGCGGGTCTGCTAGACGGTCATAAACAACTGCATCTGCAATTTCTAAGCAATGCTTAGCCTTTAAGCCTAATAAACCAGGGTCGCCAGGACCAGCACCGATAAGATATACTTTTCCTTTAGTCATAAGTTCACGCTCCTTAAAGAATTGTGGCCAAAATTTCCTGGCCTCCATGTGCGAGCATATCATTGCCCAGAGCCTTAGCTAAGGCCTCTGCATCCTCTGCCTTGCCGCTGGTGGTTTGGCGGAGCAGGGTTTGTCCGTCTAAGGAGGCAATAATCGCTTCTATTTTGATTTCATCAGCTTCAACATCAGCGTGGACGCCAATAGGAACCTGACAGCCACCTTCAACTAGTCCCAGGAAGGCACGCTCAGCGGAGGTAGCAATACGGGTAGGCAGATGGTTCAAAAAGTCCAGCATTTCTCTAACCTCAGGGTCGTTGCTGCGACATTCGATAGCCAGGGCGCCCTGTCCTACAGCAGGCAGACACACAGAGGGAGGGATGACTTCCTTAATGCGGTCCTTGTAGCCCAGGCGTTCCAGACCGGCTGCAGCCAGGATGATGGCATCCATTTGCCCTGCATCAAGCTTGCGCAGGCGTGTATCAACATTGCCGCGCAGGTCTACGATATGTAAATCAGGACGGGCAGCTAAAAGCTGAGCCTTGCGACGGAGGCTCGAAGTGCCTAAAACTGCACCTTCTGGCAATTCTAAAAAGCTGTTGTACTTGTTGCTGACGAAGGCATCACCAACATTGGCACGCTCTGTAATAGCAGTCAGGCACAGGCCCTCAGGCAGAACTGTAGGCATATCCTTAAGGCTGTGTACAGCCAGGTCCACAGTGCCATCTAAAATTTCTTCTTCTATTTCCTTGGTGAACAAGCCCTTGCCGCCAATTTGCGCCAGGGGAACATCTAGAATTTTATCACCCTTGGTAACGATTTTTTTGAGAGTTACTTCGCAGTCCGGGTATTGCTTACGCAGGCAGGCTGCAATGTAATTGCTTTGCCAAAGGGCAAGGAGACTTTGTCTAGTCCCAATCTTCAAACTTGCCTTCATCACCAAACTCCTTTCCGGAATCATCTAATAGGAATAAATCTGTAATCATTTCTTTATAACGGTCTTCCTCAGGGGTACCTGCTGCATTGTTCATGGCAATCATAGGCTCTCTCAGGAATTTATGCTCGAGGCGCTGCGTCATAATATCAATAATGTGGCGCTCCTCCTCAGTGAGGTTGGGCAGCTTAATAAAGGCCTTTTTGAGCACCTTTTGACGCAGAAAGTTCATTTTATCGTGGAGCTGTACCATGACAGGACGCATGGTGTAGTAGCGCAGGCGCTCCTTGAGAGCGACAATTTCTTCCTCAATAATTTGCTCTGCCAGCTTGGCTTCCTTATCGCGCAGGGTCTTGTTAGTATCAACAACTCCCTCTAAATCATCAATGTTATAGATGGTGACACCCTCATAATTAGCCAGCTCAGGGTCTACATCACGAGGGACAGCAATATCAATGAGGATGAGGGGTCTACCCTTACGCTGCGGCAGCAGTGGACCCAGGGCCTCAGCAGTCAGCACATAGTGCGGCGCGCCAGTAGAGGTTATAATAATATCTGCATCAGCAGCATAATCGAACATAGCCCTATAGGGGATAGCTGTGCCGTTAAACTTTTCGGCGAGGGCCTGAGCGTGCTCATAATGGCGGTTGCTAACGCAAATAGTATTAGCACCCTTGTCTAATAAATGGCGGGCAGTAAGCTCACTCATGTGACCTGCGCCCACCACGAGGATTTGGGCAGTGCTTAAATCGCCAAGAATCTTGATGGCTAAATCAACAGCCGCCGAGGAAACAGAAACGCTGCTATAGGCAATGCGGGTTTGGGTGCGCACACGCTTGCCGACAGCTATCGCCCTGTTCATCAGGGTATTGAAAACAGTGGAGGTCATTTCATTCTTGCGGGCGATTTGATAAGCATTCTTAAGCTGGCTGAGAATCTGTCCTTCACCAATGATGAGAGAATCCAGACTGGCTGCCACTCTAAAGAGATGGCGCACGCAGTGAGTGCCGCTCAGGTTGTAGAAATACTCGGCCTTATAGGTATCGCCTGCCAGACGCTTTAGCATGGACTTAACAAAAGGAATGGCTTCCTCTGGCTCATCCATGACTAAATACAGCTCAGTACGGTTGCAGGTAGAAAGCAGCATGGCCTCGGCGATACCATCATTGCTGCGCAGGTGGTCCAGAAGGTGGGCAATCTTATCAGCGCCAAAGTTGAAGCGCTCACGTACCTCAACGGGTGCTGTTCTGTGATTGAGTCCTAAAACTGTCAACTGCATATTGGATTTGCTCCTTTGCTTGTTCGATATTTTCGTCTTCTAACAGGTGTAATAATTCATCAGATAATACTTCGCGCCAAAAGGCTGTTCTTTCCCTGGGCGTGCTGGGTGTTTCCTTAAGCAGGCGGCGCTGCTCCTTGAGGAATTGGTTAAAGAGGCTAAAGCTGGGCTTAAGCTTTTGCTTTAGGTAGCGCTTTAAGAGCCTGGTGTAGCCGGGGATACCTCCTGTAGCAATGGTCACAGTAATGCTATCGGCAGTTAGGGTGGCAGGCACAGTAAAATTGCTGAGCTCCGGCTCTGTAACATTGTTGCAGAGGCAGGGTGCAGCCTCTGTAATAGCCCTGTTGACCTCAAAGCTATCTGTAGCGGCTATGACAAGAAAGGCCTCATGTAGCTGTTCGGGGGAATATGCCAGTGAAAGTAGGCGACAGGGATAGGTGGTTGCTGCTTCTAGCAGCTCCTTAGAGAAGCTGGGGGCAACAACGGTGATAGAGGCGCCAGCTGCTCCTAGAGTTGCCAGCTTGCGGGCAGCCACACTGCCGCCGCCAATAATCACACATTTTTTACCTTGTAGCCTTAGCATAACAGGATAGTTAAAAGCTGCTTGTGTCATATACTTTACCTTGCTATTATCGAGAATTAGTTTTATTAAACAGTTATACTAACTTACATATTCTATCACAAATCGTCAAGAAAATAAAGAGAGCTGAGCAGAGATAATTATATTTTTTC
>JAEDNJ010000014.1 GCA_016302525.1 Phascolarctobacterium sp.
TTTAAAGGAAAAAACACATTTAAGTAATAGCTCAACCACATGACGCGTTAAAGCTCAACCACACGATTTGGTAGAGTCCCCTATTTTTTACTTTACAATAACCACTGGCAGCTCTGATTTATTAATAACCTCAGAGCTGACACTGCCCAAAAAGAGCTTCGTAATACTTCCTAAGCCACGGCTGCCCATAACGATGGTATCGCAGCCATGTTCCTCAGCAGAGCGTAAAATTTCTGTTGCTGGATGACCAACAGCAGTAAGCAGCTTGAACTTTACAGGATAGCCTGCCATAATCTCCAGCACTTCATTAACCAGCTCAAGATTTTCCGTATGGGGCACATCTGCAACAATCCCAATTCTTTTGTGCTGCGCAGATTCCGGAGCGGAATTATTGACATGCAGCAGCAACAATTCACCGCCAGTAGCAGTAGCTAAAGCCTTGGCATTTTCCACAGCCTTAAGAGCAACCTCACTGCCATCTACAGCTACAAGTAGTTTTTTATACATTTTAAAACCCGCCTTTATTCTAAGATGCTTCTAGTATATCATACCTTCGGCAATATGGCTAGGGGTAAAGCAACTTCTCCAGCTCACTTCTAGCACATATGACAATGGGTAGGGCAATTTCTATATCTCACTTCTACCACATATGGCTTAGGAAAAACAACTTATCTAGCCCACTCCTGCCACATATGGCTGAGTTTAAATTACTTCTTCCACATGGGATTATGGAAGCAGCTATAGGCGCCTGTGTGACAGGCCACACCATTAACCTCAACCTTTACTAAAATGGTATCTCCATCACAGTCATAGAGCATATCCACAACCCTTTGCAAATTGCCGCTAGTTGCTCCCTTATTCCACAGCTCCTGACGACTGCGGCTCCAAAACCAGGTATAGCCCGTCTTGAAGGTCAGCTCTATAGACTCCTTATTCATATACGCCAGCATCAGCACTGCCCCATCCTTGACATTTTGCACAATCGCCGGCACTAGACCCTTCTCGTCAAACTTCAGGCAGCTCATATCAAAACCATCTATTTTCATATCAATATCCTATAAAAAACAATCAAACCGCAGCAGCAACACAGTATTTGGTGCTTGCAGTAGAGTTTCTAATTTTAAACTATATCCCAACATAAACTCGCTGTAAGTGCCAAAGACAAGGCGCTGCGAGGTTTTGACCGCAGGCGTACTTTTGGTACGTCGAGGTTCAAAACGCAGCGGCAACACAGTATTTGGTGCTTACAGTAGAGTTTCTAATTCTTATAAGCGAACCTCAATCCCTCTATCTCGTAAATATCGCTTCACCTCAGCAATACTCAGCTCCTTATAGTGAAACAAGGAGGCAGCGAGCACCGCATCAGCGCCGCCCTCCACCAGCACCTCATAGAAGTCCTCTAGCTTGCCAGCACCACCGCTAGCAATAACGGGCACATTCACCGCACTGGTAATAGCCTTGGTCAGCTCCACATCATAGCCATTCTTCGTACCATCTGCATCCATACTGGTGAGCAAAATCTCGCCAGCACCCAGAGCCACACCCTGCTTAGCCCATTCCACAGCATCCAGGCCTGTAGGCTTACGCCCGCCCTGCACATATACCTCCCATTTATGGTCGCCTACGCGCCGAGCATCAATAGCCAGCACAATACACTGACTGCCAAACAGCTTGGCACCCTCGGCAATGAGCTGAGGATTCTTGACAGCCGCAGAGTTCAGCGAGGTTTTATCAGCACCAGCCCGCAGAGCCTTGCGAATATCCTCGACACTGCTAATCCCCCCGCCTACTGTCAGGGGCATGAACACCTGGCCTGCAGTCTTCTTGATAACATCCAGCATGGCCTTGCGTTCCTCAAAGGTAGCCGTAATATCCAAAAACACCAGCTCATCAGCGCCCTCTAGGTCATAGGCTGCTGCTCGTTCTACAGGGTCTCCCGCGTCTCTTAGGCCGACAAAATTCGTTCCCTTAACAACGCGGCCCTCCTTCACATCTAGGCAAGGAATAATTCTTTTTGTATGCACTGCTTATTCCTCCTTAGCCAGGGCCAGAGCCGCACGCAAATCAACTGCTCCCGTGTAGAGAGCCTTGCCGATAATGCAGCCTGTAACGCCGTCCTTTTCGTAGGCCTTTACGCGACGAATATCCTCAAGCGAAGCCACACCGCCAGAGGCAATGACCTCAATACCGCTCGCTCTGGCAATTTCTGCTGTCGCCTCAGCATTAAGCCCCATCAGCATACCATCACGGCTAATATCTGTAAAAATAAGCTTATCTACGCCATATTGGGCCATGCGCTTAGCCAGCTCCGCAGCTGCTATGCCGCTGCCCTCTAGCCAGCCCTCTGTAGCAACCTCGCCATGCTTGGCATCAATGCCCACAGCAATGTGACTGGGAAACTCCTTGCAGGCTTCCTCTACCAGCTTAGGATTTTTAACGGCAGCACTGCCCAGAATAACACGCGTTACGCCCATCTCCAGTAGCTTTTCAATGCTCGCCATATTGCGAATACCGCCGCCCAGCTCGACAGGCAGCTTAACCTCTGCCAAAATCCGCTTAATAGCAGGAATATTTTTGCCCTCGCCTGCGACGGCTCCGTCTAAATCCACCAAATGCAGCCATTCAGCCCCACAGGCAGCCCATTTTAGGGCCATCTCAGCTGGGTCATCAGCAAAGACCGTCTCCTTGTCAAAGCGTCCCTCTGTCAGACGCACGCAGCGACCGCCACGAATATCTATTGCGGGATATAAAATCATACTTGCCACTCCTTAAAAGCCTTGAGTAGGGCTAGGCCTACACGGCTAGATTTTTCGGGATGAAACTGAAAGGCCTGCACATTGCCCCTGCCTACAGCAGCCGTAACCTCCTGCCCATAATCGCATACGGCAGTGATAAGAGCCTTATCCAGCGGCTCACAGTGGAAGCTATGCACAAAATACACATAGCCATCCTCAACGCCAGCCAATAAGGGCGAAGCGCAGCGCAGCTCCAGCTTATTCCAGCCCATGTGGGGGATTTTTTCCTTCGTAGTCAGCTTGCGCACCTGGCCCTTAAAATAGCCCAAACCAGCTACCCCAGGGTCTTCCTCGCTGCCCTCAAAGAGCACCTGCATACCGAGGCAAATTCCTAAAAAGGGCGTGCCTTTGTCTAGTTGCTCCCTAATGACAGGAATGAGCCCACTTTTTTCAAGATTAGCCATGCAATCCCCAAAGGCGCCTACGCCCGGCAGGATAAGCTTATTAGCCCTAGCAATAACCTCCTTGTCCGAGGTCACAACGGGCTCAGCGCCAACGGCAGCCACAGCCTTGCTCACGCTATAAAGATTACCCATGCCATAATCTATAATTACAATTTCTTCCTTCATTAAAGACTCCCCTTACTGCTCATGACACCCTCAACCCTGGGGTCAATGGCTACGGCCTCAGCCAGGGCTCTGGCAAAGCCCTTAAAAATAGCCTCGATAATATGGTGCAGATTCTTGCCGTAGAGCACTCTAATGTGCAGGGTCAGACCCGCCTGCATAGCCAGAGCGCGGAAAAATTCCTCCGTCATCTCGGTATCGTACAGCCCCAGCTGCACCTTGGGAATGTCCGCCTCAAAAACAAGATAGGGCCGGCCGCTAAAGTCCAGGCACACCTGCACCAGAGCCTCATCCATGGGCAAAAAGCAGTTGCCATAGCGGTGTATGCCCACCTTGTCGCCTACAGCCTGCTTCAGCACCTGCCCCAGCACAAGTCCCACATCCTCAATCGTATGATGGCTATCCACATCTAAATCTCCCTGCGCCTCTACTGTCAAATCGCTAAAGCTATGCTTAGCCAAAAGGGTCAGCATATGGTCAAAAAAGCCTATGCCCGTATTTATCTCACATAAACCAGCTCCATCCAGCTCCCAGGAGGCGCTAACGCTGGTTTCCAGAGTTCTGCGTTCTAATTCTGCGCTTCTCATAATCCTTCCTCCTTAGGCACAAACGCTTGCCTTTATCGTCTAAGGATACCTATATAGCAGCCAAAAGCTCCCTTAGCTTAGCCATAATCACCTTGTTTTCTTCGGGAGTGCCTACTGTAATTCTCAAACAGCCTGTCAAAGCAGGATGACCCGTAAAATCACGCGTTAAAATGCTCTGAGCCATAAAATACTTAAACAGCAGCTTGCCGCTAGCCACCTGCTCAGGCAGCTGGTCAGCATATTGCGCCTTATAAGCAGCTGCCAGCCTAGCTCTTAGCTCGCCCTGCGCCCGGAAGCAGACGAAGTTCGTTGCCGTATCATAAACATAAAAGCCCAGCTCCTTCAGCTCAGCCGCCATAGCGTCACGCTCAGCACGAATCAATTTAGTCCTCGGTCTATATAGGTCCTTGTTTTCAAAAACTAGCTTCGCTGCCAAAAGGCTAAAGGCGTTAACAGTGTAGGGCAAAACAGACTTAGCCAGCTGGCGCATGAGCACCGGAGAGCCAATGCCATAGCCACAGCGTAGACCTGCCAGCCCGTAGCACTTAGAAAAGGTTTTGAAAACCATGAAATTATTATATTTATGCAAAAGGCTCAGGGTGGAGCCAGCCACCAGCCACAGCTTGTCCAGTGGGCGCAAATCGTTAGGCGCTACCTCCTTGCCGTCAGCAAACTCCATATAGGCCTCATCCATTACGACAGGGCAGTCTACATTCGCAATAATTTTTTCCATAACAGAAAGCTCATTGTAGTTGCCCGTGGGGTTATTAGGATTGCAGATAATCAAGAGGGCCGGCTTTTCTCTTTGGCACAGCTCGATAACTACATCTGCATCCACATAGCCCTCCTTCGTCAAGGGATATTTTACAGGAATGCTGTCAGCCAGCTCTGCATATTCCAGATACATGGAAAAGGAGGGCCAGGGAACGGCAATCTTCTTGCCCGCCCCGCCAAAGGTATAGCACACCTTTTCCAATAGCTCGCTAGAGCCGTTGCTGATGACTACGCAGTTAGTCGGTATACCAAATTCCTTCGCAATAGCCTCGCCCAGATTTTCTGACTTCATAGGCGGATAGCGGTTAAAGGGAAAGCCCTGCACGAGGGCACTCAGCTCCTTGCCAATTTTCTCTGGCAGAGGATAGTTGCTTTCATTTGCATTTACAATAATGTCTGCCTCTACAGTTTCTACGGAATATTCCTCCATAGCCGCAATGCTTTGGCGTACAGCATAATCACTCATTTTTTTAATCTCCTACCTTGCTTTACAGTCTTATTGGCCTATGCGCTTACGAATAGCGTTGGCGTGTGCCTCAAGGCCCTCTGCCTCAGCGAGCACAATAATATCCTCGGCCACCTCAGCTAAGGCCTCAGCAGTATAAGCAATAATAGAGGTTTTCTTCATAAAGGTTTCGACATTCAAAACAGAATAGAATTTAGCAGTGCCGCCTGTGGGCAGAACATGATTCGGGCCAGCGTAGTAATCGCCTAAGGGCTCTGGAGAGTGCTTGCCTAAAAAGCAGGCACCGGCATTGCGAATATAGGGCAGCACCTCAAAGGGAGCCTTCGTCATAATCTCCAAATGCTCTGGAGCAGAAATATTAGCCATTCCAATAACAGTTGCTAAATCCTTAGCTAAAATTACCTTACCTAAGGCCGCCAGAGAGGATTCTGCGATTTCCTTGCGCGGCAGCATTGCTAATTGCTTGTCCAGCTCGGCGGCTGTTTCGTTGGCAACGCGCTCACTGTCGGTGACTAAAATAGCACAGGCCAGAGGGTCGTGCTCTGCCTGGCTCAGCAAATCTGCTGCCAGATAGACAGGGTCAGCGCTATCATCAGCAATAACGAGAATTTCCGAAGGACCAGCTAGCATATCAATATCGCAGTGGCCAATGACAGCCTTTTTCGCTAAAGTGACGAAGATATTGCCAGGGCCGGTAATCTTTTCTACCTTAGGAATAGTCTCTGTGCCAAAGCCCAGGGCTGCAATAGCCTGTGCACCACCCATTTTGTAGATTTCTGTCACGCCAATCAGCTTAGCAGTTACCAGCACATTAGCATTGACCTTGCCATCCTTGCCGGGTGGTACAGCCATGACAATACGAGGCACGCCAGCCACCTTAGCTGGGCAGGCGTTCATAATGACAGAGGAAGGATAGGCAGCAGTACCGCCAGGCACATAAATACCCACAGAATCAACAGGTGTTACCTTTTGTCCCAGCATAGCTCCATGCGGACGGTTCGTCAGCCAGGTTTTAGGCATTTGCTCCTCGTGAAAGCGCCTTACATTGGCAATAGCACGCTCTAGGGCAGCCTTAACCTCAGGCTTGCAGGCAGCCTCGGCCTCAGCAAATTCTGCCTCGGTTACGCGAATGTTCTCTGCATTCAGCTCCACTCTATCAATCAGCTTGGTGTAGTGAAAAAGAGCCTCGTCGCCCTTAGCGCGCACATCAGCAACAATTTGGTCTACAACCATAGCCGCAGTCATGTGACGGCCAAACATCGCATCCGTACCAGCCTGAATACGCGGAGACAGCTCCACCTCGTCAAAGGCTCTTTTCTTCATTAGTTGGGCAATCTCGGCCCCATTCATATTTCTTGCATCAGTCACTTGCATTTTATTTCCCTCTTTTTATCACATTGCTTTACAGCTTTCTTTATTTTTGCCTTGAAAGTTTTTCTTCTATTTTCTTTCCAAGCTTCGCTGCAATTTTTCTAAACAAAATCTGTATTGAAATACAGCCCTTTAGCTTATTATATTTCTAGCCTTCTTTATTGTTTTGCTTTAGCAGCCGCTTCCTCAGCGAGCAGCACGCGCAAATCCTCTACTAGCCTATGCAGGCGCGCAAATTTCAGCTTAAAGCTGGCTCTGTTGGCAATCAGCCGTGCGGTAGCCGTAAACAAGGTGTCCAGCTCTACCAGCTTATTTTCTCTCAGCGTGGTGCCCGTTTCGACAATATCCACAATGCTTTCGCTCAAGCCGACGATGGGCCCCAATTCAATAGAGCCGTTCAGCTTCACCAGCTCCACCTGAATACCCAGCTTATCAAAGTATTTTTTAGCGCAGTTCGGATATTTAGTAGCCGCTCTCGTGTGCGCGTAGTCCGTCAGCTTTTCTCTTTTGCTGGCCTCAGGCACGGCCATCATCAGGCGACAGCGGCCAAAATTCAGGTCCAGCAGCTCGACAACATCCTTTTCCTGCTCATTGAGCACATCCTTGCCGATAATGCCAATATCAGCAGCCCCATATTCTACATAGGTAGGCACATCCACCGTCTTGGCAATAATGAAGCGCACCTTGGTTTCCTCATTCGTGATAACCAGCTTGCGTGAGTCCTCCACCACATTATCAGCACTATAGCCCACCTGTGCCAGCATTCTTACCGCTTTATTAAAGAGCTTGCCCTTCGGCAGGGCAATTGTAATATATTCGTCCATCCTGTTCTCCTTCTAATCCACCAGCACTAAGCTGTTGCAGGAATAATCCTTCACTGCTGCAGCTGCTGCCTCTATCGTCATAGGCTCTGTAGCCAGCTTCACACTGCGCCCCTCAGCACGCAGGGAGCAGGCCCTTTTAATGGCCTCAGCCAGCTTGCCCTCGACATAGGCTACCAGCACATCACAGCTGCGCTTATTGCTCACAGAGCCGTTGCGCTCTAGCGCCAGCATAACCCTATCTACGCCCAGAGCAAAGCCTGTAGCAGGGGCGTGCAGGCCAAAGTCCTCCAGCATATGGTCATAGCGGCCACCGCCCGCAATAGGATAGCCTAATTCCGGCAGATAAATTTCAAACAGCATACCCGTATAATAATTGAAGGAACGATATAAGCCTAGGTCGAGGCTCACATAATCCGCAATGCCATAGGCCTCCAAAAGCTCGTAAATTTTCAGCAAATCCTTCAGCGCTGCCTGACATTTAGCATTGCTTACAACCGTCTGCAGCCGCTCTATAAGCTCCTTGCCACCCTGCAAAAAGAGAAAGTCTGCAAAGAGAGCCTTAATCTCCGGCCTAATATCTTCCATGGCATTGGCCAGCTCCTGCATAGCCACGGCATCATGGCGGCGCAGGCAATTTTTAAGCTCCTGGGCTTGCTCTGCAGTAAAGCCAGCCTCCTCAGCTAAGCCGTTAATAAAATCTACATTGCCCACAATAATGGCAAACTTCGCTAAGCCAGCTGCCTTCAAGGCCTCTGCTGCCAGCACGATAATCTCGGCATCAGCGGCAGGACCGCTAGCCCCCATCATCTCTACGCCAGCCTGCTCAAACTGGCATTGACGGCCAGCCTGAATTTCTTCGTAGCGATAAAGATTCGCCAAATAGCACAGGCGCTTGACCTTTTCGCCACCCTTGAGGCGTGTCGCAGTCAAACGAGCAATAGGAGCCGTCATATCGTTGCGCAGTACCAGCAAATTGTTTTGGCGGTCAAACAGGCGAAAATCAAACTCCGTACCTGCTGAGCCAAAGGTATCCGCATATTCAAAATCCGGTGTTTTTACCTCGTCATAGCCCCATTTATTGAAAACATCAATAATAGCATTTTCGACCTTGCGACGGGCCTTCATCTCACCGGGCAATATATCCTTTGTTCCGTAGGGAACCTGATAAACCTTACTTGTCATCCTTGTGTCCCTCTCTTAAGCTATCCATAACAGAGTTGTAGCCGTCTGCCCCATATACTAAGCAGCGCTTAACCCTCGAAATAGTGGCCGTGCTAGCGCCTGTCTTAGCAACAATATCCTCATAAATATAGCCCTTATCCAGCATACGCGCCACCTCTAGGCGTTGCGCCAGGGCCTTCAATTCGCTTACAGTGCAAATATCCTCAAAAAATCTATAGCATTGGTCTTCTGTTTTTAAGCTTAGGACAGCCTTCACTAATTGGTCTGTTAAAGCATCATGAATATTAGCAGCCATTGTTTCCTCCCTAAATCTAAAGCTTCTTCATATTTTATATAGTATAGTTCTCATTGTCAGCTAATAGTCCACTTGTCGACTATGTTTAATACTTTAACACTTTATCTTATGAAAGTCAAGGACTTTTCGATGTTTTAAATATCAGAATATTACTTCTTTGAAATACAAGCCAAGATTTTGTATTTTGTATATTGCATTCTGTGTGCGAAAGTGTTATACTAAGGGCGGCTCGAAGAAGAGCCTAAAGCTGTTTCTGTGATGTGGAAACGTTCCTATGAGTGAAACAAAAATCGAGGTGAAAGGTATGTTTACTACCGCTGGTTCTGTTGTAATGATGTTAGGCGCTGTTGTAGTTATGACTTTCTTTGAAAACAATTAATAGAAGCTCTTACAAGGCTCAGCTCAAGATTATACTTGAGCTGGGCTTTATTTTTTAGTAAGATACTTTTAAAGCTCTTTCATAGTCATAATGCTGCTATTGTTTATCTTCCTTAATAGATAACCTGCTAGAGTTTCATTATTATCAAATGATGTTATGCTGCTGCTATTGAACCTTCGCTATTGTAATGTGATAGGCAGCTATATTTAATATTCGTCTGCTAAAAGTATACTGTTTTTCTAGGTTTTTTTATGTATACACAAAAAAATTCTTGACAAGTGAAGCTTTATGATGTATTCTATTAAACAACTTAACATTATGCTATGAAGAGAAGAGTACACGAACGGTACTGCTACAGAGAGCTCTTATGTGGTGGAAAAGAGTGCGGGAGAATTCGTCGAAGATGGTCTTGGAGCAGATAGGCTGAATCGTAAGTTTAGGTCGTCCGGGTGCACCCGTTACAGTGCTAGAGTATTAATGGTCATCCCAGCGTACTCGAAGAGGCGTATAGTGTGAGCTATGCGTGAATAAGGGTGGTAACACGAAGTATTGGCTTTCGTCCCTGTGTTGTGCAGGTGCGGAAGTTTTTTTATTACCTAAAATACACTAACTATATTATATAAGGAAAGGAACCTACACATGATTGAACTCGTTAATGTGGAAAAAACCTACTTTAGCAAGGCAGGCGACATCCACGCTTTAAAAACAACCAATATCAAGGTTAACCAAGGTGAAATCTACGGCATTATCGGTTTATCCGGTGCTGGCAAATCCACCTTAGTCCGCTGCATTAATATGCTGGAAAAGCCCACTTCCGGCAAGGTTTTCGTAGATGGTCAGGAGCTGACCGCTATGAACGATTCTCAGCTGCGCAAGGCTCGCCAAAACATTGGCATGATCTTCCAGCACTTTAACCTGCTCACCAGCCGTACCGTAGCCCAAAACATTGCCTTCCCTCTGGAAATTCAAGGCAAGAGCAAGGCTGAGATTGACAAAAAGGTTAAGGAAATGCTGGAGCTGGTACAGCTAGAGGACAGAGGCGGCTACTATCCCAGCCAATTATCTGGTGGCCAAAAGCAGCGTGTAGGCATTGCCCGTGCCTTAGCCAGCGACCCGAAGGTGCTGCTCTGTGACGAAGCGACCTCCGCTCTGGACCCGCAAACCACCCAATCCATTCTGCAGCTCCTTAAGGAGATTAACGAAAAGCTGCATTTAACCATCGTTATGATTACCCACCAGATGGAGGTAGTAAAGACAGTTTGCGACCGCGTTGCTGTAATCGAAAACGGTATCATTATCGAGGAAGGCAATATGGTGGATGTTTTCAGCAATCCGCAGCAGCCCACGACCAAGGAATTCACCAAAACTGTTACCGGCGATATTCCTGAGGCTATCAAGCGCAAAAAGCTTTCTCCTACCTATACCGAAGGCTCCAACCTGCTGGCACAGCTCACCTTTATTGGCGATTCTGCTGATGAGCCCGTAGTTTCCGGCCTCATCAAGCGCTTTGATGTGGAGGTTTCCATCCTCTTCGGCAACATTTCCGAGCTAAAGAATACACCCTATGGTACATTGATTGTAGAAATTGAAGGTAATCGCGAGGCCTTAAAAAAGGCTCTGCAATACCTCAAGGATAGAGATTTAAAATTGGAGGTGTTAGGCTATGAATCCGCAAATGCTTGAGCTACTGCTACAATCCTTTTGGGAGACCTGCTACATGGTATTCGTATCCACAGCAATCTCCACTCTTATCGGTATCCCCTTAGGTGTCATCCTTACCGTAACCCGCAAGGAGCACATCCTGCCTAACCCCGCTATTAATCAGGTGCTGGGCATAATCGTTAACGCAACCCGTTCTACCCCCTTCATCATCCTGATGGTAGCCATCATCCCCCTGACCCGCTTAATCGTTGGTACCTCCATCGGCACCACCGCGGCCATCGTACCCCTGACAATTTCTGCGGCCCCCTTCATTGCCCGCATTATCGAGTCTTCCTTGCTGGAAATCAACCCCGGCATTATCGAGGCAGCTCAGGCTATGGGCGCTAGCCCCATGCAAATCATCACTAAGGTACTGCTGCCGGAAGCACTCCACTCTATCGTGCTGGGCGTAACCCTAGCTATTATCAGCTTAATTGGCTACTCTGCAATGGCTGGTACTCTGGGCGGCGGCGGCTTAGGTGACTTGGCTATCCGCTACGGCTATCAACGCTTCCAACCGGATGTTATGATTGCCACCGTAATCGTGCTCATCGTCATGGTTCAGGTAATGCAATCCCTAGGTGACTACACCTCTAAAAAGCTTAACAAAAACAAGCTGTAAATTTATCTAACTACATAGAGCGACCTTTTTACCCAAAGGTCGCACCTCAAAACCTTGTATTTCTATAGTAATACTAAGTTTAAAAATCTGTTTTTCATTAGTTAGCTTATTACTAACTCAAAATATAATATATTCAATGGAGGAATTAATCATGCAAAAATCTACTAAATTAGTCATTCTGGCTGCTTTAACCGCTTTCTCTATTTTCGTTGCTGGCTGCGGCGGTAGTGAAAAAAAGGCTGACAGCAAGGCTGATACCAATGCTCCCATCAAAATTGGTGTAACTGCTGGTCCTCATGCGGAAATCATAGACAATGTAGTTAAGCTGGCTGCTAAAGAAAACCTCAAGGTACAGGCAGTAGAATTCTCTGACTTTGTAACTCCTAATGTTGCTTTAAACGATAAGCAATTATTTGCTAACTCCATGCAGCACCTGCCCTACTTAAAAGCAACTCTGGCTAAAAATCCTAAATTCGAGCTGGTAAACTGCTTCAACACCGTAACCTTCCCCATGGCTATTTACTCCAACAAAATCAAAAAGCTGGAAGACATCAAGGAAGGCATGACCGTTGCTATTCCTAACGACCCCTCCAACGGCGGCCGTGCTCTCTTAGTATTAGCAGACAAGGGCATTATCTCTGTTAAGGATAAAAACGACATCAAAACCAGCGTTGCCGACATCACTAGCAATGCGAAAAAGCTGAAAATCAGAGAGCTGGATGCAGCTGCTATTCCCAAGGCTTTAAATGATGTTGACTTTGCTGTTATCAACGCTAACTATGCAATGGTTGCTAAGCTGGATCCGTCTAAGGATGCAATCTCCGTAGAACGTGCTGACAACCCCTATGTATGCATTTTCGTAACCACCAAGGCTAATGAAAAGGACCCCCGTATTGCTCAGCTAAAGAAGATTTATCAATCTGCTGAAAACAAAAAGTTCATCCAAGAGCACTTCAAGGGCTCCATCCTGGCCGGCTTCTAAAAGGCATCTGTACTTAGTCCTAGCTTAAAGCAGCATAAGCTTATAGCTTTGCTTAGCCCTAGCTTAAGCATTTGACATCATAGCTGTTGAGGATTTATCTGGAAGGCTTGAACTGATATAATTAGTATCCACTTTTAGTAATAGCTTTCTGCAGCTACTGTTATATTATATACTACAAGAAAAGCGAGTAGCGTAAGTGCTGCTCGCTTTTTATATGGGTAATAAAGCTTTTTCTAATCCTAAAGCAGCTCTGTCCTGCTTCTCCCAAAAATAAAGTTGTTTGTTTTTGGTAATTTGAGAGAGCTTGCTTTCATTAATTGTAGACTGTTATTTTGTACAAAGCCTCATTCTACTTCCCAAAAACGAAAAATATTTAGTTTTAGGAAATAGAAGAAAACCGTTTGCCAATTCTTGTTGCTCCTGCTATACTTTTATATAGACACGAAAATTACTTGCAAGCGGCTATGAGCTTGCTCTATTGAGACCAGTGGAGGCAGAAAATGCAGGAAATAGATTTGTTTGCAGATGAAAAAACACAGCTTTTGGCGGAGGCTGAGCAGCTGCGCGCTGAGATTCGCCATCACGAGTATTTATATTATGTGCTGGATACACCAGAAATTACCGATAGTGAATATGACCGTTTAATGCTGCGCCTGCGCGAGATCGAAAACAGCTATCCCGATAGCATTCCCGCCGATTCTCCTACCCAGCGTGTAGGCGGTCGTGTGGATAGCCAGTTTACTGAGGTTAAGCATATGGCGCAAATGCTGAGCTTAAGCAACGCCTTTTCCTTAGAGGAGCTTAAGGCCTTTGACGAAAGGGTTAAGTCTGGCCTGCCGGCAGGGAGCGCTGTAGAATATGTTATGGAGCCCAAAATCGACGGCTTAGCCTGCAGCCTCATCTACGAAAACGGCAAGCTCGTCAGGGCTGCTACCCGTGGTGATGGCGTTGTAGGCGAAAATGTGACGGCTAATGTACGCACTATCCGCACCATTCCCTTGACCTTAAAGGTTCCAGAAGGGGAAGCAGTGCCAGAGCTTTTAGATGTGCGGGGCGAGGTGTATATGCCGCGCCAGGCCTTCATGCGCTTGAATACGGCAAGGGCTGAGCGTGGAGAAAGCGAATTTGCTAATCCTCGCAATGCGGCAGCTGGCAGTTTGCGCCAGCTTGACCCTCAGGTAACAGCTCAGCGTGCCTTGAGCTTCTTTGCCTACTACATTGTGGGCGAAAACGAACAGCCTAGGCACAGTGATTCTTTGGCTCTATTGAATAAGTATGGCTTTAAGGTCAGCGAAAGCTACAAGGTGGTGCCAGATATAGCAGGGGCCTGGGAATGGATAGAAGACTTTAACGCTCAGCGCCAAAATCTCCCCTATGACACAGATGGTGCTGTTTTGAAGGTCAACAAAGTCAGCCAGCAGCATATGTTAGGCGCTACGGGCAAGGACCCTCGCTGGGCGATTGCCTTTAAGTATCCGCCAGAGCAGGCCGAAACTACTCTTGAGGACATTGATTGGAGCGTAGGCCGTACAGGAGTGCTTACTCCTACAGCAGTGCTCACCCCGGTTAGGCTGAGCGGCAGCGTGGTTTCGCGTGCTACCCTGCATAACGAGGATTTTATTCGTGCTAAGGATATTTGCATTGGCGATAGAGTTGTCATCAATAAGGCCGGGGAAATTATCCCGGAGGTGCTGCGTGTCGTTCTGGAAAAGCGCAGTCCGGAGGCTAAGCCTGTGGAAATTCCTACAACCTGTCCTGAATGTGGCTGGCAGGTTGAACGCAAGGGTACAGAAGCTGCTATTCGCTGCAGCAATCCCCATTGCCCGGCCTTAGGTCGTGAAGGACTCATCCATTTTGCCAGCCGTGAGGCTATGAATATTGAAGGCTGTGGTCCTTCTGTAATCAATGCCCTTTTGGACGCTAATCTCGTGCGTGATGCTGCCGATTTATACAGCCTGACGAAGGAGCAAATTATGAGCCTTGACCGCATGGGCGAAAAGAGCGCCGATAATCTTTTGGCTGCTCTACAGGCTAGTAAAGAAAATGAGCTTGATAAGCTGCTCTTTGCTTTGGGTATTCGCCATGTAGGAGCTAAGGTTGCCAGAACCCTGGCTTTGCGCTATGGTGATGTAGAGCATTTGCTGGCTGCTACACAGGAGGATTTGGCTGCTATCCGTGATATTGGCCCCAAGATTGCCGAAAGCGCTGTGACCTGGCTTTCTGTGCCCAGCAACAGAGACCTTTTGGAGCGCCTGGCTGCTGCAGGTCTAAAGATGAGCTTTACGGCTCCTGAGACCAGCGAGGCTAATCCCTTCTTTGGCAAAACCCTTGTCTTTACCGGCACACTGCCTACCCTAGGCAGGGCTGAGGCCAAGACGATGGCGCAGGATGTCGGCGCTAAGGTGAGCGGCAGCGTGAGCAAAAAGACCGATTATGTCGTTGCGGGCGAGGAAGCCGGCAGCAAGCTGGACAAGGCCAACGCTCTGGGAGTAAAGGTTATAGACGAAGCCACCTTCCTGGCAATGCTTAAGGGAGAGGCTGAGAAATGAGGCTCTATTATGCACATTTACGCCATTGGTGACCTACACCTTTCAGGTGAGCCTGCCTCCAAGCCTATGGAGATTTTTGGAGAGCACTGGGCTGGTCATAAGGAAAAAATACAACAAAACTGGCTTGCTACCGTTCAGGACGAGGATTATGTCATCATTGCCGGTGACATTTCCTGGGCTATGAATCTTAAGGAGGCGGCTGTTGATTTAGAATGGCTTGCAGCCCTGCCCGGACATAAGCTGCTTATGCGAGGCAACCATGACTATTGGTGGACCAGCCTTAGTAAGATGCGCCAGCAGTACGAGGGAAAATTTGCCTTTCTGCAAAATTCCAGCATAAATTTAGAGCTAGAGGATGCTACCAAAGTAGCTATCTGCGGCACTCGTGGCTGGCTCTTGCCTAGTGCCGAAAAATTTACAGCCGAGGATGACAAAATCTATAAAAGAGAAAGCATCCGCATGGAGCTGGGACTGCAGGAGGCAGTAAAGCAAAAGCCTGATATTCTCATCCAGGCCCTGCATTATCCTCCCCTCTTTAAGGAGGATGAGCACACGCTCTTTACCGAGATTATGCAAAAATATGGTGTCCAATACTGTGTTTTTGGCCATATTCATGGAGAGAACCATATTACGATGTTTGAAGGTCAGAGGGACGGCATTAGCTATAAGCTGGTTAGCTGTGACACTCAGGGCTTTAAGCTCTTTCAAATTTTATAATACTAACTCAAAAAGAAAGGAATTTACTATGAAAACTATTATTATCGAAGGAATGCACTGCCAACACTGCGTTAACGCTGTAACCGAGGCTTTACAGGCTGTTGAGGGCGTAAGCTCTGTCGCTGTAAGCTTAGAGGCAAAAAATGCCGTTGTCGAGGGCACTGCTGCTAATGAGGCTTTAAAAGAAGCTATTGAAGATATCGGCTTTGATGTTGTCAGCGTGCAATAAAACAGCAAGAGGAGAGTTTGCTTTGTGACGAAAACAAGGGCTTATGCCTATATTATTGCTGCAGCGGCCCTGTGGGGCCTGATTGGTATTTTTGTCAAAATGCTGGCTCAGGACGGCTTCACAGCGCTGCAGATTGTGACCCTGCGCACTGTTGCCTCTGCTGTTTGCATTACCCCGGTGCTTTTTAAGCTGGGCAGACAGCATTGGCAAATTGCGCTCAAGGATTTGTGGATGTTCATAGGTACGGGCATCATCAGCCTGACCTTCTTTAATTATTGCTATTTTAATTGTATGCAAGCCAGCTCTCTGGCCGTGGCTGCGCTCTTGCTCTACACTGCACCTGCCTTTGTCATGCTCATGTCGCTGGTGCTTTTTGGCGAAAAGTTTACGCTTCTCAAGGGCTTAGCTCTAGCGGCAACCTTCCTTGGCTGCGGCTTTGTCACGGGCGCCCTTACTG
>JAEDNJ010000015.1 GCA_016302525.1 Phascolarctobacterium sp.
CTTTTAGCGAATGAGTTGTTGGAACAATAGAAGCTAGGAACTCAATTCGCTATTTTTGTTGAAGGGAGCCGTCGATATATAATTGCTTTCTCAAGCCCTTATTGAATTATTAGCCGATTTAAACATAGCGTTGATGAAAGCAACAAAAAAACAAGCCCCACTAAAAAGCAGGGCCTGTCTAATTTAAGCTCATTTTTCTGTTAGAATATCAATCTGCATACCGCTAGCCTGCATCATATCCTCTGCCAGCTTGTCTGGATAGGGATTGGCATACACAATCCGCTTAATGCCTGCATTAATGAGAATCTTTGTGCAAACCACGCACGGCTGATGGGTGCAGTAGACAGTGCCACCATTCACGGACACACCGTGATAGGCAGCCTGAACAACAGCATTCTGCTCCGCATGAATACCACGGCAAAGCTCATGCATCTTGCCAGAGGGCACCTTTAACTGCTCTCGCAGGCAGCCCGTTTCCGCACAGTGGGGCAAATCCTTAGGCGTGCCATTATAGCCGGTAGCCACAATCTGCTTGTTCTTGACAATCACAGCCCCCACACTACGGCGCAGGCAGGTAGAGCGCTTGCTGACTACCTTTGCAATCTCCATAAAATATTCATCCCAATCGGGGCGTTCAGCCATCATAGACCCACCTTTCTCTAACGAGGAAAATACCAGCTGGCGCTTGTAGCCTCTCAGCAGCCAGGCTTATTTATCCATACCAGGATACATAGGATATTTAGCGCACAGAGCAGCTACACGGCGAGCAGCCTCTGCCTTAGCCTCAGCGCTTTCAGGATTCTTTAATACCAGTGCAATGATAGCAGCAACCTCTTCAAAATCCTCCTCGACAAAGCCACGGGTGGTAGCTGCAGGAGTGCCCAGACGGATACCGCTGGTTACGAAGGGGCTAGCAGGGTCAAAGGGAATGGTGTTCTTATTGCAGGTAATGCCCACCTCATCCAGCACATTTTGACAAACCTTGCCAGTCAGACCAACGCTGCGCACATCCACCAAAATCAGATGGTTGTCGGTGCCGCCAGAAACCAGGCGCAGGCCCTCCTTAGCCAAAGCAGCAGCAAAGGCCTTCGCATTCTTAGCAATTTGCTCCTGATAAGCCTTAAACTCTGGGGTCAGAGCCTCGCCAAAGGCAGCAGCCTTAGCAGCGATAATGTGCATTAAGGGACCACCCTGCACGCCGGGGAAAATAGCCTTGTCAATCTTCTTAGCCAGCTCCTCATCATTAGTGAGAATCAGGCCGCCGCGAGGACCACGCAGGGTTTTGTGGGTTGTAGTAGTAACAATATCAGCATAAGGGAAGGGGCTAGGATGTACGCCAGCCACAACTAAGCCTGCAATGTGGGCAATATCCACCATCAGCAGGGCGCCTACGCTATGGGCAATATTGGCAATACGCTCAAAATCAATTACGCGCGGATAAGCACTCGCACCGGCAACAATCAGCTTAGGCTGGTTTTCCTTAGCCAGACGCTCTAATTCGTTGTAGTCAATGAGCTCGGTTTCTGCATTAACGCCATATTGCACAATGTTGAAGTATTTGCCGGAAATATTTACCGGGGAGCCATGGCTTAAATGACCACCCTGAGACAGGTTCATACCCATAACAGTATCGCCGGGCTTTAAAACAGCAAAGAAAACAGCCAGGTTAGCGCTAGCGCCAGCATGAGGCTGCACATTAGCAAAATTGCAGTTAAACATTTTCTTAGCGCGCTCAATAGCCAGGTTTTCCACCTTGTCTACAGCCTCACAGCCGCCATAGTAGCGGTGCGCAGGATAGCCCTCTGCATATTTGTTGGTGAGCACGGTGCCCATAGCCTCCATAACTGCTGGGGTAACAAAGTTCTCGGAGGCGATTAATTCAATTTTGTTGCGTTGACGGTTTAGCTCTTCATTAATATAGCCGGTCAACTCAGGATCTGTTACAGCTAATTTTTCCAAATTCATAGTTGTTCCTCCTAAAGCACAAAAATATAGCTTCTCCCATATCCTTATGCTCCATAATATTACGCTAGTAATGACCAGCCATGTTTAATAATTTAGCCGCCGCTAAATCATTAGCGAATTTGTACAGGGTATTTAGCCCTCTCGCCACCCACGAGGGGCGGTCTTGTTCTGGCAGCTGTTAAAACAGCCTCGCCAATCGTTTTATGCTGCAAACGCACGGGCACAGCCACCCTTTTTAGGTGCATACCAATGAGCGTTTGCCCAATATCCAGCCCTAAATGCGCTGTAATAGCCTCTACCACCACAGGCTCGGTAAAGCCTTCGTAGGCTGCCGTGCCTAGGGCTCCACCCGCGTGCGGCATGGGGCGCACTGTGACCTCGTTGAAGCCATATTTTTCCATAGCCTCTGCTTCGAGCACGACAGAGCGGTTTAAATGCTCACAGCACTGAATCGCCAAATACAGCCCCGCTTCACTCGTAACCCTTTTCAGGGTCTTGCACATAGCTGCACCCAGCTCGGTACTGCCACAGGTGCCAATTTTGCTGCCCAGCACCTCGCTAGTGCTGCAGCCCACGACAAAAATCTGGCCTCGTCTGGGCTTTGCCACAGCAATGAGCTCTCTGGCAGCTTCCTCCAGCTCCTGCAGGATTTGTTGAGAAAAATTTGCTTCCATACTATTCCTCTAAGGCCATAATCTTATCAATACGGCGTTGGTGACGACCACCCGCAAAAGGAGTGTTCAGGAAGGTTTCTACCATCATTTCTGCCTGACCAGGGCCCATAACTCGCTCACCCATGCAAATTACATTCGCATTGTTGTGCTCAGCAGCCATTTTCGCAGAGAATACATCAGAAACGAGGGCAGCACGAATACCCTTGCATTTATTAGCCGCCATAGAAATGCCAATACCAGTACCGCACACTAAAATGCCCTTTTCGGCGCCGCTAGCACCGCTCGTAATGTCCTTGCAAACCTTTTCGGCAAAGTCAGGATAATCACAGGAATCCTCGGTGTAGGTGCCATGGTCAATAACCTCATAGCCCTTTTCCTCTAAGAACGCCTTAAGGTGATTTTTCAGATGGATTCCACCGTGGTCGCTACCCATTGCAATTTTCATGTTCAAGTCTCCTTTATATCATTAAATTTTAAACAAGCTCATGTTAGACAAGCTAATAGTGTAATTGTATCACAAAATCCTCTGCTTGTGTATGAAAAAGTCTTAGATATTTTGTATTCATGCTCCTAGTCAAGAAAAGCGGGCAGCTGCGCCCCGTTTTTCAATCTATAGCAGCCGTTCTCAGCCACAACCTCCTGATAGCCGGCCGCCTTGCGCATACGGTTCATCAGCGCCAGCCCCAGCCCTTCCTCAGACACGCCCTCTGCCAAAATCACAGCTGGGCAGGTGCGGTCAAAGTCGCGCAGGAGGTAAAAGAGCTCTGCTGCCAGCTCCTCCTTGCTGTGCCAAACTGAAAGGAGAAGGTTTTGTGACCTAGGCAAGGCCTTAGCTGCTGTCTCGCTGCAGAGCACGCCAACACGCAGGCCCTGGGCCAGAGCCTTGGCTGTCCATGCCGGCAAGGCCTTGGTAGCCTCGTCCTCTAGTAGATACATACTAGCCTTAGGCGCATAGTGGCGATACTTCATGCCAGGGGCCTTCGGCTTAAAGTTTTTGTCATCTAAAAGGCCCTTATCGATTTCCACAAAGCCCAGTACCTCGGTCAGCATTTCGTAGGTAATTCCGCCCGGTCGCAGAATAGTGGGGACAGCCTCCGTAGTATCCACAATCGTGGACTCCACGCCAATAGCGCAGCTGCCACCGTCTAGGATACCGGCAATCTTGCCCTGCATATCCTCTAGCACATCCTGAGCATTCGTCGGGCTGGGCCTGCCGGACAAATTAGCCGAGGGAGCAGCTATAGGACAGCCACAGGCCTTGATAAAGTCCTGCGCATACCTATTAGCAGGGAAACGCACTGCCACCGTAGGCAGGCCAGCACTGACCTCCTGCGGCACAAGAGCAGACTTATTTACCACTAGTGTCAGGGGACCAGGCCAAAAGGCCTTTGCTAAGGCTCTGGCATTAGCATTTAAGCCTGTAGTCAAGGGCTCAATATCCTTTAAATCGGCAATATGTAAAATCAGGGGATTGTCATTAGGTCTGCCCTTGGCGAGGAAAATCTTCGTCACAGCCTCGCCATTGAGGCCATCAGCACCCAAGCCATAGACAGTTTCTGTAGGAAAGGCAACCACCTCTCCCTGTTGGATAAGCGCAGCAGCCTCAGCATAGGCCTGCTCAGCTTCCTTATGCTCTTGTAGCTGCCAATAACAGGTCTGCATAATCTGTCTCCTTTCCCTTGCCTTTGACGGCAAAAACCATCCGTCCAATGCCAGCATAGTCCTTGCGAATAGCCGTCGCCACAAAGCCAGCCTCACGACAGAGCTGCGCTACAGCCTCGCTTTGGTGAATACCCACCTCGAAGGCTAAGAGCCCCTCTTCCTCCATGTGCTCGCCAGCCTCGGCAATAATTCTTCTATAGAAGTCCAGCCCATCTGCACCACCGTCTAGGGCAGTACGGGGCTCTCTTTGCACATCCTTAGCTAGGGTAGCAATATCCGCTGCTGGAATGTAGGGCGGGTTGCTAACGATAATATCAAACTTTTTCTCGATAGGTAAACGGCTAAACACATCACTGCGCACAAAGCCGCAGCGCTCCTTCACGCCAATAGTCTCGGCGTTTTCCTTGGCTACAATGAGCGCTTCTACGCTAATATCTACGCCCACACCCTTCGCCTTAGGCAGATAATCTAATAAGGAAACGATAATCGCGCCGCTACCAGTGCCAATGTCTAAAATCTTTACCTCGCCCTCAGGCTTAAGGTAGGGAGCAGCCTTCGTCAGGCTTTCGACCAAGAGCTCTGTTTCAGGACGGGGCACGAGCGTAGCCTCTGTCACCTTAAAGTCGTTGCGCATAAACTCTCTATGTCCCAAAATATAGGCCAGGGGCTCATGCTGAGCACGGCGCTGCACATAAGCCTTATAGGTCGCCAGCTCCACAGCAGTTAGGGGGCGCTCGAAATCTACATAGAGCTTAATCCGCTGACACTGTAAAACAGCACAAAGCAGCACCTCGGCATCAAGGCGTGGATTTTCCAGCCCCTTATCCGCGAAATACTGCTTCGTCCAATCTAATATCTTTATTATTGTCCAGGTTGTCATTGTTGGCTTCTCTGCCATTTTTTTCGTCCTCCATAGGCTAGGGCCCTGTTGGGAAATATATGTTGAAAGAGCACATTCCTCAAAAAAGGAATGTGCTGCTTTTTTATGCTTATCTTACCTGCTTTAAGAGCTCAGTTTGCTTAGCTGTAATCATGGCATCCATCAGCTCATCCATGTCGCCATTGACAATAGCATCAATCTTATACAGGGTCAGACCAATGCGATGGTCGGTTACACGGCCCTGCGGATAGTTATAGGTACGGATACGCTCACTGCGGTCGCCAGTACCAACCTGGCTCTTGCGGTCCTCTGCCGTAGCACTGCGAGCCTCCTCCTGTGCCTTCTCCAAAATGCGGGCACGCAGCACCCTTAAGCATTGCTCACGATTTTTCAGCTGCGACTTTTCGTTCTGGCATTGTGCCACAATACCCGTAGGAATGTGGGTCATGCGTACAGCAGACTCAGTCTTGTTAACATATTGTCCGCCAGCACCGCCAGCGCGATAGGTATCAACACGAATATCATTCATATTAATTTCTACATCAACCTCTTCGGCTTCGGGCAAGACTGCTACCGTAACGGTAGAGGTGTGCACACGACCCTGAGATTCTGTCTCTGGCACGCGTTGCACGCGGTGTACGCCGCTCTCAAACTTCATGCGGCTGTAAACAGCCTCGCCGTTCACCTGGAAAACAACCTCTTTAAAGCCACCTAGCTCTGTGGGGCTAGAGTCAAGGATTTCTACCCTCCAGCCACGGCTTTCTGCATAGCGCACATACATACGGAACAGCACTCCGGCAAAGAGGGCAGCCTCATCACCACCAGCGCCGCCGCGAATTTCCACGATAACATTCTTATCATCATTGGGGTCCTGGGGCAGGAGCATGATGGTCAGCTTTTCCTCATACTCGGCAATTTTCGGCTTGAGCTCTTTAAGCTCCTCCTTCGCCATTTCTACCAGCTCATCATCACCGCCCAGGCTGAGGATTTCCTCGGCCTCGTCCTTGCTGGCTAGCATATCGCGATACTCACGATAGGCAGTGATAATCGGCTCCATCTTGGCGTGCTGACGGGTGCATTTCAGCCACTCGTCCTGCTTAGCAATGACATCAGGGTCGCTGATTTTCATTTCTAAGTCTAAATATCTATCTTCTACAGCGTGTAATTTGTCTAGCATGGACATAGTTCCTACCTCCATAGGAGCAAATTCTAATCTATAATGCTAAGCCTTCCCTATTATAAAAGACTAGCTCTGCAAAACGGGCGCAGCAGCTTTAGTCGGCTCAGTCGTCTCTACAGCCGGCTTATGTGCCTCTTCCCATTCTCTGGTCTTAATCATAACCTCGTCATCCTCAGGCAAAACAGCCTTCAGGGAGGCAATAGCTACCTCTAGCTGGCTGTCATCCGGCTCACGGGTCGTCAGCTTTTGCAGCAAAAGGCCCGGCATAATCGCGCCGTGAACAACACAGTTATCATTGTGAGCACCAGCAAAGCGAATAATCTCGTAGCTCACCCCAGCAATAACCGGCATGAGCACAATACGCGAGAGAATACGCATAAACAAATTAGGCCAGCCCAAAAAGGTGAACACAAACATACTTATCAGCATAACAATCATCAGAAAGTTTGTACCACAGCGAGGATGCAGCCGTCCATGGGGACGCACATTCTCCACTACCAGCGGCTTGCCAGCCTCATAGGTATAAATAGTTTTATGCTCAGCTCCATGATATTGGAAGACTCTTTGAATATCCTCCATCATAGAAATGGCGCTGATGTAGCCCAGGAAAATCAACATTCGCAGACAGCCCTCTGCCAGATTCAGCAGCATGGGGTCCTCTGTCAGCATATGCAAAAAGCGCATGGACCAGGTAGGCACCACGATAAACAGGCCTACAGCCAGGGCTACAGAGGTGGCAATGGTCATTACCATCTCCTTATCGGAAAGCTCCTCCTCTTCCTCGCCAGAAACCTGCGCCGAATAGGTCAGGGCCCTCATCCCGTCAGCCAGGGATTCAAACAAAGCCACAACGCCCCTCAGGAGCGGTTTTTTCAAAATTGGATAACGATCACGAATACTGCTAACAGGCCTTAAATCTATAGCAATATCTCCATCGGGTTTTCTTACAGCGACAGCAACCTTATCCTGTCCGCGCATCATTACGCCCTCGATAACGGCCTGTCCGCCTACACTTAATCTTTTCTCTGCCATAATTTTAACCTAATTAGACTCAACTTAGGCACGAAGCCTACAAGCATTTTCTACTATTAATAATAATCTTAGCAACAGCCTATGAACCACTTGATGACACTTTGCAAAGTCAACAGTACATGACTTAATTAAGAAGGTCAGCATTTCTTATGCTCTTTCTGTTAGTTCACAGCATAAATTTAACATTCTATAACCTCATTAATAAGTTATGCACTTTTTCTGCACAACCTATTGGCTTTGCTGTGAATTAAACATAAGCTCCATAAACAAACATAGCAGAGCACCGCTAACCCGCGAGCTCTGCTATGAAGAAGTTCATGTCTATTATTTGCCGTAACGTTTGTTGAATTTTTCGATACGACCACGAGCAGCAACATTACGTTGTTGGCCAGTGAAGAAAGGATGGCACTTGGAGCAAACGTCCACGCGGATTTCTTTCATGGTGCTAGCGGTTTCGAAAGTAGCGCCACAAGCGCAACGAGCGATGCATACGTTGTAGTTAGGATGAATCTTTTCTTGCATGTTCTTGAACACCTCACTTTTCTTTAAATCAGACATGTTAAAAAGAATTTTTTTCACGCTTGCTAATTCTATCACAATGTCAAGGTTAATGCAAGCATTATTTTTAATTTTTTTCGGCTTCTCTTACGCCCAGCACATAGTTGATAAACTGCTGTGCAGTACGCCCGGAAATACCGCCGTGCTGCAGCTCAAAGCGCTTTGCCTCTAAATGCAGCTCCTCTGCTGACATGGCTACGCCCTGGCGCTTAGCCAGCTCATCCACAATGGCAAAGTATTCCTTTTGGTCGGGCTGACCGTAGTAAATAGTGCAGCCGAAGCGGTTGACAAGGCTCATCTTCTCCTGAATGGTGTCGGATTTATGGATACCATTTTCGGTAACGACATCCTGACGGTCCTTCCAGGTTTCGTTGATGAGGTTACGCCTATTGCTGGTCGCATAGATGAGAATATTGTCAGGGCGCACCTCTAGCCCGCCCTCGATAATTGCCTTGAGGTATTTATACTCAATCTCAAAATCCTCAAAGGAAAGGTCATCCATGTAGATAATGAAGCGATAATTGCGATTCTTGATTTCGGCAATCACAGCAGACAGGTCCTGGAATTGGTGCTTATACACCTCAATCATGCGCAGACCCTGCGGATAGTATTGGTTGAGGATGGCCTTAATGCTGGTGGATTTGCCCGTACCGCTGTCGCCAAAGAGCAGCACATTATTGGCCTTGCGCCCCTTCACAAAGGCCTCTGTATTGTCAATCAGCCTTTGCTTTTGAATTTCGTAGCCAATTAAATCATCCAGCACGATATTTTCTGTATTGCTGATGGGTACAATCTCCATACCGCTTTCGGGGTGCACAATGCGAAAGGCTTTGTTCAGACCCAGCTTGCCCACTCCAAAATCCTTATAGAAGCCCGTTACAAGACTGTAGATGGCTTCTGCGCTCTGGGCTTCTTCAATGGCAGCAGAAAGAGCTTGTACCTTTTCGCTGATATTCTTGTTATAGCGGCGCTCCTTTTTCGGCACAGACTGATAATTACAGATGACAGAGAAGCAGTTAATCCCCAAAGCCTTCTCCATGGGTGCAAAGTCATAGTCAAAGAGCTCCTTAATGATTTGGAAATCACTGTAAGCAAATTGATTGACGGTTCCGTAGCAGGCTCCCTCCTTTTCGCAGGTAATGCTAAAGGGGTTTTCGCAGCTCACCAGCAGGTAGGTCAAATAATTGTGCCACAAATTCTTATTAAAGCCGTTGACGGTAGCCACATCCAGCAGCTTATGAATCTGGTCATAAATCCTGGTGATTAAGGCTTCCTTATTATAATTGCCGCCAGCAAACTCTGCACAAATATCTGCTAAGGGGAACAAAAGATTATCCTCCGGCAGATTGCGATAAATGACTAATTTTGATACTAGTTTATGCATAACAGGCTCCTTGCGTTTACTATTTCGCTAAGCGATAGATGTTCTCCATATCGTGGATAGTCAGCTTCTTGAATTGGCCGATGGTGCGGGTGTTCATAAAGCTGCATTTGTAGGCCAGCTCGCGAATTTCCTCATCATTAAGCTCTCTGCCAATGAGGTCATGGATATTCGTAGGCATACCAATGCTGGCAAAATAGCTTTCCATAGCCGCAATACCAGCCAAGGCCGTAGCCTCTGGGTCAGCAGAGTTATAGGGCAGGCCAAAGACATTCATGGCCAGCTTAACAAAGCGAGCAATATTTTCCTTATAGACATAGCGTGCCCAGGTGCCCCAGACAGCAGCCAGACCGGCACCGTGAGCAACGCCAAACATACCGCTCAGCTCATGCTCCAGCTGATGGCAGGCCCAATCGCCAAAGCTACGGTCGCCCGTAATATCGTTGTGGGAGAGAGTACCGCACCACATAATTTCCGCACGGGTATCATAATCACAAGGGTTGCTCAGCGCGTAGGTGCAGTTGCGCATGGTGTTCTTTAATAGGCTCTCGGCAATCATGTCGGTGATGTCCAGAGTTTTCGTGCTGGGAGCAACAAAATAGCGCTCTAAGGTATGCAGGATAATATCCGTACAGCCGCTAGCCGTTTGGTAAGCTGGCAGAGTATAGGTCAGCTCAGGGTTCATAATCGCAAATTTGCAGTAAGCATATTCCGTAGACAGGCCGCGCTTAAGCATACCCTCGTCCTTAGTGATAACAGAAGCGCTGCTCATCTCACTGCCTGCAGCAGCCAGAGTCAAAACGGCAGCCTTAGGAATACTGCCAGTAACAGTCTTTTTGCGAGAGTAGTAGTCCCAAACATCACCCTCGTTAGCCAGGCCATAGCCAATAGCCTTAGCGCTGTCAATAACGCTGCCGCCACCTACAGCAAGGATGAAGTCAATCTTTTCCTTTTTGCCCAGCTCAATGCCCTCATAAACCTTGCTTAGGAGGGGGTTAGGCACAACGCCGCCCAGCAGCACATATTCCAGCCCAGCCTCCTTCAGGCTGGCACAAACCCTGTCTAACAGACCAGACTTGACAACACTGCCGCCACCAAAGTGTACCAGCACCTTTTTCGCGCCATACTTCTTGCACAGAGCGCCAACCTGCGCCTCTGTATTCTTACCAAAAACAATCTGTGTCGGGGCTTGAAAATTAAAGCTATCCATTATTACACCTCACAACAAAATATAATCCAAAATCATTTATAGCTGCTAACCAAAACAAGCTATGTCCAGCTTGTTTTTCCAATCATGCCAACAAATATAAGCTTTAGCCTGATTTGCCTTTCCATACTTGCTGGCAATAAAACTGTGCACTGCTTTGCACAGCTTCTAGTCAAGATAAGCATTGCTTTGCTTAGATATGCACATATGCTAGTCAAGATTAATTTTTCATGCTTAGTTTTCTTAACTTACTAACAACTTAACTTACTAGCAAATAATGTCTTTATCTTGCTTAGCTTTCTGCAGCATCCTTAGCCACAATAGTGGCTGGCTTATCAACAGCCTGCTCAACAGAAGAATTTTCAGCAGCATTACTAGCCTCCGCCTCACTTGGCTTAGGAGGCTTCGTAGCCTTGGGCTTCTTCTCTTTCTTGGTGTTGAAGCGGTTCATGGCCACATCAATATCCTCCTTGAGCCAGCACTCCACAGCATCGGCCATGGTCTGCACAGCCTTGGCAATAGCCTCCTTGTCATCTCCGTGAAAGGCGTTCAGCACATGGCTGATAACCGCCTTGTTCTCGTGAGCAGGATGACCAATGCCTATCTTAAAGCGAGGAAAATCCATCGTACCCAGGTGCTGACCTACTGATTTCAGGCCATTGTGTCCGCCAGCACTGCCCTTTTTGCGGATACGAATCGTCCCCACGGGAATATCCATGTCATCCGAGATAATGGCAATGTCCTCTATTTCCATGTGGTAGAAGTTAGCCCATTCGCCTACAGCCACACCGCTCAAATTCATGTAGGTGGTGGGCTTAATTAAATAAATCTTTTCCGGATTTCTATATTCAGCAAACATAGCATGGCGCTCTGTCTTATCAAAGCCCACATTCCAGCGCTTCGCCAGCTCGTCTGCTACCATAAAGCCAATATTATGCTTGGTGTTTTCGTATTCGCGGCCTATATTTCCCAAGCCTACGATTAATTTCATTCCTTGCTTCCTCCTTGCCTTAGCAGCTCGCTTACAGTAACAAAGCTGTAGCCCTCTGCCTTAAGCCTACGTAGTATTTCCCTCGTCGCCGCTACTGTTTGCGCTCTGGCTGCAGTATAGCTGGGGCTATCCCCATCATGCAGGAGCACTATCGCCCCAGGAGCAGCCTGAGATACGATTCTTTCGGCAATAACCTCTGCCCCAGGATTAGTCCAGTCACGCGCCATCAACGACCAGTTTACGACCTCTAGCCCTGCCTTGTGAGCCTCTTGCATAACCACAAAATCCTTAAAGCCGTGCGGGGGACGAAAATATTTAATAGGCTGGCCCGTGAGCCGTTCTAGCGTAGCCTTGCCATTAGCTAAATTAGCCCGCACTGCCTCAGCATCCAGCTTAAGCTGGTCCTGATGGACATAGCTGTGCAGGGCAAGCTCATGCCCAGCTGCCACTTCTCTCTTGATAAGCTCTGGATATTGCTTGGCCCTTGCTGCCACGAGAAAGAAGGTCACTTTAGCTCCCTCATCCTCCAAAACCTGCAGCAGCTCCTCGGTATAGGGCGTATAGGGCCCATCATCAAAGGTAAGCGCTATGAGCTTTTGCTCTGTCTCTACCTTAGCCAGCACTGGTCCATAAAAGCTATTGCCAGGCAGGACTGCCAAAAGCAGCAGTCCACCGCCTAAGGCCAGGCTCAGACAGGCTAATAGGCAAGCCAGCTTACGGCTTAACAAACGCCAGGCACCCAGCCACAGCAGAGCTGTAGCTAAAAGCCCGCTCGTGCAAATAACATATAAGCTTCTCATGCTTTAATTTTCGTAAATAAACGCAGGCAATTAGCAGTTGTCTGCGCAGCTAATTCCTCAAACTCCACGCCTAGCACCTCGGCTGCATTACGAGCGCTCAGCTCCACATAGCAGGGGTTGTTGCGCTTACCCCGATAGGGAACAGGGGTCAGATAGGGGCTGTCCGTTTCAAACAAGAGCAGCTCTCTCGGTATGCTCTTCATTACCTCGCGCACCTTGTGCGCATTTTTATAGGTAGAGGTGCCGCCAAAGCCAAAGTAATAGCCTCGCTTAGCCAGCTCCTTTGCCATTTCCACAGAGCCGGCAAAGCAATGAAAAACAGCCTGCACTCCGGAAACCTCCCTTTGGAAGATTTCCAGCATATCTCCGTGCGCATCTCTATCGTGAATAATAATAGGCAGCTTAAACTGCTTTGCTAAATCAATCTGCTCTAGGAAAACCTTCTTTTGTACCTCCTTGGGCTCGTTTTCCTCCCAATAGTAGTCCAGGCCGATTTCGCCAATGGCCACCACCTTAGGATGGACAGCCCACTTCGCCAGCTCATCCAGATAATTCTTAGCTATGCCCTTAAGGTTCTCCGGATGATAGCCTACAGCAGCATAGACAAAGGGATATTTTTCTGCCAGCTCCACTGCCACAGCAGAGCTAGCCGCATCACAGCCGGGGTTGATGACACCCTCTAGGCTCTCGCCAATAGCAGCCATAACCTCTGCCCTATCAGCAGCAAAGGCCTCGTCATCTAAATGACAGTGTGAATCCCATAAACCGGTTCTACTCTTTTTTGCGTTAACCAAACTAACCTCCTGCGGAATTCTCCACAAAGCAATACTAAAATAATGATAGCATAGGCAAGACCAAGCTCACCTATGCTTATCAGCAAGAATCTTATTTTACGCGACTGCCAGAAGCCATGTCCGGAGCATCAGCCAGCACCAGCTTGCCCTGGCTATCAGAAGCAGCCAGAATCATGCCTCTGGACTCAACGCCAAACAATGTAGCAGGAGCCAGGTTAGCAATGACTATGACATTACGACCCACCAGTTCCTCAGCTGTATAGTGCATAGCAATGCCGCTGACAACGGTGCGTACCTCGTCCCCAATTTCCACCTGCAGCTTGAGCAGCTTTTTAGACTTCTTTACCTTTTCTGCAGCCACAACCTTGCCTACACGCAGGTCCAGCTTTTCAAAGTCAGCCATAGTGCATTCCGGCTTAATAGGCTCCATAGCGGGCTTTTCCGGTTCTGGTGCAGGTGCAGGAGCAGCCACCTGCGGCACATACTTCTTGCCACCAATCACAGTGCAGCCGTCCTTATCAATCTCGATACGCGGATAGAGAGGCTCGCCCTTAGCAACCTTGGTGCCATTAGCTAAGCCACCCCAAACAGCTTCCTTAAGCAGGAATTGCGCAGGCACCTCTAAGCCCAGCTGAGCGTAAATCTTGGGGCTGGCAGTGGTGATGAAGGGGCTAACTAAAATAGCCACATTGCGCAGGGTTTCTGCCAAGTTATACATAACAGTCTTCAAGCGGTCTGCCTTAGTCTCATCCTTAGCCAAAATCCAGGGAGCAGTCTCATCAATATATTTATTAGCGCGGCTGATTAAGCCCCAAACAGACTTAATCGCAGCATTAATTTCCATGTTATCCATTTGCTTAGTGAAATCAGCAACAGTGCTAGCCACTAAAGCCTTCAATTCATCATCAATAGGCTCGCTAGCGCCCATATCAGCAACGATACCGCCATGATATTTTTCAATCATGCTTACAGTGCGGTGCAGCAGATTGCCCAGATCGTTAGCTAAATCTGCATTGGTACGGGTAATGAGGGCATCACGAGAGAAGTTGCCATCAGAGCCGAGATTAATTTCACGCAGCAGGAAATAACGAATAGCGTCAGCGCCAAACTCGTCAATTAAAGCCAGCGGGTCAATAACATTGCCCTTAGACTTAGACATCTTATCGCCGTCTACTACCAGCCAGCCATGACCATAAACCTTCTTAGGAATCTCTACACCCATAGCGTGCAGCATGATGGGCCAAATAATAGTATGGAAGCGGACAATTTCCTTACCTACTAAGTGCAGGCTTGCCGGCCAGAATTTATTGAACATAGCCTCGTCGGTGCCATACTTAATGCCGGTCAGATAGTTCAGCAGAGCGTCGAACCAAACATAAACAACGTGCTTTTGGTCAAAGGGCACAGGAATACCCCAGTCAAAGGTAGTACGGGTAATGCACAAATCCTCTAAGCCTTGTTTAACGAAATTAATCATTTCGTTACGGCGGCTGGCAGGTTGGATGAAATCAGGATTCTTGTCAATGAAATCCATCCACCAGTCAGCATACTTGGACATCTCAAAGAAATAGCTTTCCTCCTGCATTTTCTCAACAGGACGGCCACAGTCAGGGCATTTGCCATCTACTAATTGGCGTTCCAGCCAATAGGATTCACAAGGAACGCAATAAAGGCCCTCATAGTTCTTTTTGTAGATGTCGCCCTTCTCGTAAATCTTGGTCAGGGTGTCTTGCACAACCTTATGGTGGCGCTCCTGGCTGGTACGGATAAAATCGTTATTAGAAATGTTCAGCTCCTTCCACAGCAGCTGAAAGTTAGCAATAATTTCATCAACATATTGCAGAGGGGTAACGCCCTTCTCGGCAGCCTTGCGTTGAATTTTTAAGCCATGCTCATCACTGCCAGTGAGGAAGAAAACCTCCTCGCCCTTAATGCGGTGATAGCGCGCTAAAGCATCGGCAACAGTGGTACAATAAGCATGCCCAATGTGCAGCTTATCACTAGGATAGTAAATGGGGGTTGTAATATAATAGGTATTTTTATCCATCTTAAGTCTCTCCTTCATCTTCTTGCAATAATTGATTATATAATTCCCGCTTAGGGATTCTATGCTTTTTGGCAATCTGCTGGAGGGCAGCCTTCTTGTCCATGCCTTCGGCTATGAGCCGCTTGACCTCTTCCAAGGGGTCCAGCTCTGCCTCTAGCTCAGGCTGAGCCTCTGTACCCTGCCCAATGATCAGGCAGAACTCACCGCGAGCTCCCTGCTCCTTTAGCCAGTCTAGGCAGGAGGCCACAGTACCGCGATAAAACTCCTCGTGTAGCTTAGTGAGCTCTCTTGCGGCACACATGGGCCTATCGCCCCAGCTTTCTAAGATATCCTCTAGGACCTCCTCTATGCGATGAGGTGCCTCGTAAAGAATCATGGTCGCTGGAATATATTTCCACTTGTCTAGCTGCTCTCTTCTATTGCGCCTGCTCTTAGGCAAAAAGCCGCCAAAAAAGAAGGGATAGGCAGGCAAGCCAGAAGCTATCAGCGCACAGAGAGCTGCGTTTGCCCCAGGCACAGGTACAACTCTTATGCCTGCAGCAATAGCCTCCTTCGCCAAAGCCTCACCTGGGTCGGCTATGCCGGGAAAACCAGCATCACTCACCAAGGCCACATTCTTGCCGGCTAAGAGCTGCTCTAAAAGATAGGCTCCTTGCTTTTCCTTGCTGTGCTCGTCGTAGCGCACCAAATGCCCCTTAATGCCAAAGTGATTCAGAAGCTGCAGGGTATGGCGAGTGTCCTCGGCAGCAATTAAATCTGCCTCCGCCAGCATTCTTTGCGCCCTCGGCGTCATATCCTCAAGATTACCGATGGGCGTAGCGCACAGGTAAAGTGTTCCGTATGAAATTTGTTCCATAAGTGTGGCTTCGCCTCCCTCGGCAGCACTAGGCTAACGCAAAAATAATGTATAATAGGTAAACTTCTCCATAATGAAGTAATTTTATCACACTTTGCAAGATAGGTAAAGAGGAAATA
>JAEDNJ010000174.1 GCA_016302525.1 Phascolarctobacterium sp.
CTAAGCTTGACTGTAGCAAATTGCGCATCATCGAGCCCACAACAGCCATAGCCCAGGACAGAAGGTCCTGCACGAGCATTTCGTAATTAGAGGGCAGAACAGGAATCTTGCTCTTATCCGTAAACCAGCTGTCTACGCTGTTTATGGTATTGCTACCATCAAAGGCTGGCAGATTACTTACCAGCTCATTAATCTGGCCAAAGAGCGGCAGCACTAAAAAGCTAACTAAAAGGACGAGAAAGCCCAAAAAGCACATCAACACAATAACAATGGCCATAACCCGCGAAAAGTGAATCTGCCCTCTGCCCAGGGTCAATCTTGAGGTGACATTTACCAAGGGGAACAGTGCAAAGGACAGGGCAATAGCCAGCAAAATAGGCAGCAAACAGGGCGCAAGCAAATAGAGCACATAGGAAATGCCCACAGTCACAGCCAGTTTAAAAAATGTACTTGTTCTTATCGCACGCCAATTCTTAATCAATTCTTCAGCCTCTTCTTTTAATTGCAGTCGTCATTAATACGACCTAAGTATTTCAATCAAGAGCTATTTGCTTAGTTTAACAAAAGTCCTTCTAAGACTTATGTATTTCCATACAAGCTTTATCAAAAGTACACAGCCTAGCAAAACAATAGCTAATCTGTAATCTTTAATTGCTAAGCATTTCTTATAAAAATCATATAGCCTACACTAAATATAGCAGATTAGCAACTGCTATATTTGTGGCTAAGCTAATTTTACTCAGTCCTGTAAGAAAGGATTACGCTTCTTTTCCCAGCCTACAGAAGTAGCGGTCATGTGACCAGGGAGCAATCTGGTTTCGTCATCCAGCGTAAAGATTTTGGTTCTGATAGACTCTAAAAGCTGCTTGTAGCTGCCACCAGGGAAGTCTGTACGGCCAATGCTTTCACAGAAAATAGTGTCACCAGAAAAGGCCAGCTTATTCTCTTCATTATAGAAGCACATACCGCCGGGAGTATGGCCTGGGGTTAACAGGCATTTAAACTTAAAGCCAGCTACCTCAATAATCTCGTCATCCTCTAGTAAATGCTCAGGCTTGCCAATTTGCACATCCATGCCCAGCCAACGAATCAGATTAGCATCAGGGTCTGCCAAGGCAGGAGCATCCTTCGCGCTAATGTAAACGGGAGCCTTGGTTGCTTGACGAACCTCCTCTAAAGCACCAATATGGTCACCATGAGCGTGTGTAAGCAAAATAGCTGCCACCTTCACAAGCTTAAGCTCCTGCACAGCATTTAAAATACGACCAGCATCCGCACCCGGATCAACAATTATCCCCTCGTTATTTTCTTCATTCTTCATGATATAGCAATTAGTTTCAATCATACCAACACGAATGTTATATAGCTTCATCCTCTTCACCTCGTTTTTAATTTTATGCTCACTAATAATTACGCTAAAGATATTTAAGGCGAGCGTTCTTTACTCCCTAAAACTAATATCACTAAAGCCCTTAAGTGCAATATAGCTTGTGCTAAAAATCTTTGTCTTGATACTATTTTAGGCTCTTTCATCTAAAGTAACAACAACTAGAATTCTTTCTGCTGATATAGATTTTTTTAATAGAAATCTATGCTACTTTTAAATACTAGTTTTCTAACACTCACCACAAAGCCAATCCTTTACAGAAAATTAAAGGACTGTTCTAGATTTTACTTGTATCACAGTATTTTAGTGCTATCCAAAATAATCGTCACAGGTCCGTTATTGACCAGCTCCACCAGCATATGAGCTCTGAACACGCCTGTGCCAACCTTGAGCCCCTGTGCGCGACAGGCTTCCACAAACTGCTCGTAATAAGCATTGGCTATGTCTGGCTTGGCTGCCTTATCAAAGGAGGGCCGCTTGCCTTTGCGACAATCTCCGTAGAGGGTAAATTGGCTCACTGCCAAAATTTCGCCGCCAACATCCTTTACTGATAAATTCATCTTGCCCTCGTCATCCTCAAAGATACGCAAGCCGATAACCTTATCAACGATATATTTTAGGTCCTTCTCTGTATCTCCCTCGGCTACGCCAAAGAGCACCATGAGTCCCTTGCTGCACTCGCCAGTTACTGTGCCATCCACCGTAACCTTGGCTCTATCCACACGCTGAACTACAGCTCTCATCCTCTACCTCCAGAACCCTTGCCAGAATTGCCCACAATACGCTCTACAGAATAAACATTCTTCATCTTACGCATCTTATTCATAATATATTCCAGCTGGTCTAAGCTAGAAATATCCAAGCCAATCTTCGTCGTTACGCTCTTGTTCTTATCCGTATGCGAAGACAGGTCAAAAATATTCAGATGTGCATCCGTGGTAACGCTCAGGATGTCGCTCATCAAACCAGGTCTGTCATTAGAACGAATAATAATGCCCACACGATAAACATCATTAATAGCAATATCCCAGGTTACCTCAATCATGCGGCTCTTTTCCTCTTCGGAAGCGTGCAGCACATTAACGCAGTCAGCGCAGTGCACAGAAACACCTGTGCCACGAGTAATATAGCCAACTACAGGGTCGCCCGGAATCGGATTACAGCAGCGTGCCAGCTTAACCATAATGCCCTCTTCACCCTTGACAAGGATACCATGGCTCGCCTTCGCCTTAGATTTACGCGGCTTAAGCTCTGCCAAGACAGCAGCCAAATCCTTAGTTGTATTAGCCTGCTGCTCCTTCTTGTAAAGGTCAACAAGCTTTGCAATGACTGTGCCCAGAAGTACACCGCCATAGCCCAAGGCTGCCAGTAAATTATCCTCGGTATCCTGACGCAGCTTGCCTGCTACCTCAACAATTTTCTCTGACTTTAAGAAAACCTTCGGGTCGTAGCCTAAGCGCTTGGTTTCGTGCTCCAGCATTTCGCGACCCTTAATAATATTCTCTTCCCGGCGCTCCTTTTTAAACCAGCTGCGAATCTTATTCTTGGTATCAGAAGAGCCAACCATATTGAGCCAGTCACGGCTAGGACCATTGGACTGCTTCGAGGTAATCACCTCGACAATGTCGCCATTGTTCAGCTTGGCATCCAGCGGCACAATGCGACCATTAACCCTTGCACCTACACAGCGATTGCCGACATCCGTATGGATACGATAAGCAAAGTCTACAGGACAGCTGCCCTTAGGCAGGTCGATAACATCTCCGCGCGGTGTAAAGACAAAGACTTCATCCGCAAAGACATCCATCTTAACTGAATCCACGAACTCGTGGGAGTCGTTCATATCCTTGTGCCATTCCAACAGCTGACGCAGCCAGCTCAT
>JAEDNJ010000175.1 GCA_016302525.1 Phascolarctobacterium sp.
TTAGCAAATAAATATATAACCAGCATTTGCTAAAACAGGCAGGTCAAAAAAAGCTGTTATAACTAATTATACAAAAATATTATAGCTAACTGACAAAAATAAAACCACCATCTTCATAATCACAGTAAAGAAGATGGTGGTTTGTTTTTGGATATAGTTATTTTCTCGTCATCGTAATAGCATTTTTAATTTGGTCATTGATATTTGCTGTAGTATTAATACTATTTGTCGCAGTGTTACTTTGCTTTCCAGATTTAAAGTTCATAGCAAACTTTGTATTGTCTGCCTTAGATGTGAAAGTAATTTTCGCAATACCAGTCTCAGAATCATACTCTGTTGTATATTTTTTATTACTTACATTTTCAGTAGGCAGTATCCACTCAGAATCTATACCCTTAGCATCTTCTTTGCCTTTTCCAGCATCATCAGCAGTAATAAAGCCTAGACGAAAAGCATCCCCATTATTCAGACTAATTTTATTAAGATCTACTTGAATTTCGTAGGTTGTATTAGGTTCAATTGAAAAAATATCTGTGTGCAAACGATTAGCATTACGATTTACTGATTTTAGGTTGCCATCATGCCAACTATGATCTGATAGCACCATATTCTCTAAAAGATTTCTTTTCCCACCCAAAAGAGCAACCACTCTATTAATAACCTCATTAGTGGCAGTGTCAAGTCCTCCTTGCAGATAAGCTGCGCCAATAATTGACACAAACGCCAACAAAACAGCATAACAAACCATCGCCACGCCACGTTTTCTCAACCTATGAACTAACACAATCCTCACCCCATTGTGAAACAAAAATGATATGTTCACATTATATATCTAGTACATAATAATTGTCAAGAATTATAATCTTTTAAGGTACTTTTACAGAATGTTAAGAAACAAAGTCTTATACCCATCACAATAAAGCTCAAGGTTAAGCTAAAGACAATCGCCCCTCTTAACAAAACTAGCACTTTATACTATAATACTATTATAAACAAACAAGGATGGTCCCCCTATGTATATTAACGAACCCAAAAACACTAAGCAAACTCAATCCCGCGACAAGCTGCGACTCCTTTTGCAGGGAGCGCTCTTCATAGCCATTGCCGTTGTCCTGCAGGCCCTGCGCCTCATTATCCCCCTGCCGCTGCCTGTTTCTACCTTCATTATCGGCACCCTCGTCCATATGATGCTCACCCTCACCACGCAGCAAAGCGGCCTTAAGGCCGCCCTGCTGATGAGCCTGGCCCTGCCCCTCTTTGCCTACGCCCAAGGTCAGCTAGCCCTGCCTCTGCTCATTCCTGTGGTCATGCTGGGCAATCTCATTTTTGTGCTGCTTATAGAAAAGAACAACCACGGCTACCTCGTAATTCTTCCGCCCCTATCTAAGGCTTTCGCCATGGGCAGCAGTGCCTATGCAGCCCTTTACCTCCTCAATCTACAAAACAGCCCTATCTTTAAACCCCTGCTGCTGGCAATGACAGTACCTCAATTTGTAACAGGTATTCTCGGAATCTTCCTTGCAGACAAGCTTCATAAGCAGCTACAAAGCTTATTAAAGCAAAATATATAGCTAGCGTAACCAGCATTGGTGTATATTATCATGCTCAATCCTTAAGCTTCTATAATCTTTTAACAGCCCCAGAGCTTACAGAATATCGATATATTCTCCTGCTAGAGCCTTGTTCATGCTGCGGACAGCACAGAACTTGCCGCACATACTGCAGGCCTCGCTATGGTCATCCTCCGGCTTACGATCGGCACGAATAGCCTTGGCAGTCTCCGGATCGAGGGCACAGGCAAATTGCGCATCCCAATCTAAAGCGCGGCGTGCATCCGCCATGCGGTCGTCAATGTCACGAGCGCCAGGAATACCCTTAGCAATATCTGCAGCATGAGCAGCAATCTTCGAAGCAATGATACCCTGCTTAACATCATCTACATTCGGCAGAGCTAAATGCTCAGCCGGCGTTACATAGCAGAGGAAGGCCGCTCCGTTCATAGCGGCAATGGCGCCACCAATAGCGGAGGTGATGTGGTCGTAACCAGGAGCAATGTCTGTAACCAGAGGGCCCAGCACATAGAAGGGAGCGCCCATACAAATGGTTTGCTGTACCTTCATGTTAGCAGCGATTTGGTCCATGGGCACATGACCGGGGCCTTCCACCATAACCTGCACGTTGTGGGCCCAGGCACGCTTAGTCAGCTCGCCTAAACGCACCAGCTCTTCAATTTGGCAGACATCAGTTGCATCTGCAAGACAGCCAGGACGGCAAGCATCACCCAGGGAAATAGTCACATCATATTCCTCGCAGATATCGAGGATTTCATCATAATATTCATAGAAGGGATTCTCTTGTCCCGTCATGGACATCCAGGCAAAGACCAGACTGCCGCCACGGCTGACAATATTCATTTTGCGCTTATGCTTTCTGATTTGCTCAATAGTTTTGCGGGTAATGCCACAGTGCAGGGTAACAAAGTCTACACCATCCTGAGCGTGCAGGCGGATAACATCCACAAAATCCTTAGCCGTCAGGGTAGCCAAATCTCTTTGATAATGAATAACAGAGTCATAAACAGGCACGGTGCCAATCATAACCGGACATTCACGGGTGAGCTTTTGGCGGAAGGGCTGGGTATTGCCATGGCTGGACAGGTCCATAATCGCCTCCGCGCCCATGTTTACGGCACTCATCACCTTTTGCATTTCAATATCATAATCCTTGCAGTCCCTGGATACACCCAGGTTGACATTAATCTTTGTGCGCAGCATACTACCAATCCCCTCAGGGCTTAGGCAGGTGTGCAGCTTGTTGGCAGGAATGGCAACCTTGCCCTCGGCTACCAGCTGCATAAGCTTATTAACATCCATGTGTTCCTTTGCTGCTACGGTCTCAATTTCTTTAGTTATAACGCCTTTTCTTGCTGCATCCATCTGTGTGGTGTACTTAGTCATAATCTTCCTCCTAGCTTGCAACAGTTTTCTAAAGCGACACAAGGTGGTGTTCCCAATCTGCCGCTATCAGCAAAAAACGGATACACTCCGTAGAGCATATCCGTGCAAATCAGCGCCTATTGACATCCCTACGTTGGCATTATCCAAATCAGGTTATGGGTCGAAGCTACCAAGCTTCCTCTCAGCCGATTGCAACCAGCTCCCCGTTTTTCGCTAGCTTTATTATAAACTTAAAAGGGCGAAATGTCTATGCAAAAATATATAATTTGTCGTTAGTCATTATTTATAGCTCTAGCAAT
>JAEDNJ010000016.1 GCA_016302525.1 Phascolarctobacterium sp.
TCTAAGCCCTCACGCAGCAGATTTATGCCCACCAGCACATCAAATTTGCCAGCCCGTAGGCTATCAATAATCTCTGCTCTTTCAATGGTGGCAATCTCCGAATGTAGATAGCGCACTCTTACACCCGCCTGCTTTAAATACTCCGTCAAGTCCTCCGCCATACGCTTAGTCAGTGTAGTCACCAACACACGCTCATTATTAGCTACTGTTTTATGAATTTCACTGAGTAAATCATCTATCTGCCCTTCTATGGGACGGATTTCAATTTCTGGGTCCAAAAGACCTGTAGGACGAATAATTTGCTCAACAACCTGCTGAGCCTGCTCCAGCTCATATTTAGCAGGCGTTGCTGAAACATAAATAGCCTGCCTAATTTGCGCCTGAAACTCATCAAAGGTTAAAGGCCTGTTGTCATAGGCAGAGGGCAAGCGAAAGCCGTGCGTAACCAGCATATCCTTGCGCGAACGGTCGCCTGCCTGCATAGCCCTAATCTGTGGCAGGGTAACATGCGACTCATCTATAACTAATAAAAAGTCCTCTGGGAAATAATTAACCAAGGTAAAGGGAGGCTCCCCAGCTGCTCGCTTAGCCAAATGCCGCGAATAGTTTTCAATGCCGGAGCAATAACCCATCTCGTTCATCATTTCCAGGTCATAATTAGTCCTTTGCTCTAAACGCTCTGCCTCCAGCAGCTTAAAATTTGACTTAAAATACTCTAACCGTTCTGCTAGCTCAACCTTAATATCCTCCATAGCCCGCAGCAGATTTTCTCTGCTGGTGACATAGTGAGAGGCCGGGAAAATTGCTACATGACTGCGTTTTGTTAACACTTCACCTGTCAACATATCAAACTCTACGATACGGTCCACCTCGTCATCAAAGAGCTCAATGCGTACAGCCTTCTCGCCATAGCCAGCGGGCACAACCTCAATGACATCGCCACGCACCCTAAAGCAGCCACGCTTCAGATCGTAATCATTGCGGTCATACTGAATTTCTACCAGCTTATGCAAAACCTGCTGACGGTCTACAATCTGCCCCAGGCGTAGGGACAGCACCATATCATAGTAATCCTGAGGTGCGCCCAAGCCATAGATACAGGATACGCTGGCTACAATAATAACATCTCGGCGCTCAAACAAGGCACTGGTGGCACTGTGGCGCAGCTTATCAATCTCTTCATTAATGGAAGCATCCTTCTCAATATAGGTATCACTTTGGGGAATATAGGCTTCTGGTTGATAATAATCATAATAGGAAACAAAATATTCCACAGCATTCTCAGGAAAAAAAGCCTTGAGCTCACTGGCAAGCTGGGCCGCTAGCGTTTTATTGTGGGCAATAACTAAAGTAGGCTTTTTAACCCTGTTGATAACCTGCGCAATAGTATAGGTTTTGCCTGTGCCTGTAGCACCCAAGAGCACCTGCGTGCGAAGTCCCTTTTCTACTCCTTCCGCCAGCTTGGCAATAGCCTGAGGCTGGTCACCTGCAGGAGCAAAGGGAGCTTGAATCTTAAAATCCATGATTATCTCCAACTCTAAACTAGAGCTCTAATTCAATGCTTACAGGGCAGTGGTCGCTGCCAAAAACATCATTATGAATTTCTGCAGCCTTAATCTTGTCGGCGAGACGGTTGGAAACCATAAAGTAGTCAATTCTCCATCCTACATTCTTTTCCCTCGCCTTAAAGCGATAGGACCACCAGCTATACTTCACCTCATCACCATGAATGAGGCGGAAGGTATCTGTAAAGCCAGCAGCCTTCAGCTCGCGGAATTTATTGCGCTCCTCGTCTGTAAAACCTGCATTCATACGATTGGTCTTGGGATTTTTCAAATCGATTTCTTCTGCTGCCACATTCAGGTCACCACAGAGAATAACAGGCTTCGTCTTATCCAGCTCACATAAATAAGCTCTAAAAGCATCCTCCCACTGCATACGATAGTCAAGGCGCTTTAAACCATCCTGAGAGTTAGGTGTATAGCAGCATACTAAATAAAACTGCTCGTATTCTGCTGTCACTACACGCCCCTCATGGTCGTGCTCCTCAATACCTATGCCATAGCTAACCTTGATAGGTGCAACCCTCGTAAAAATTGCCGTACCGCTGTAGCCCTTTTTCTCTGCGCTATTCCAATATTCCTCATAGCCGGGAAACTCAAAATTTGCCTGCTCTCTTTGCATTTTCGTTTCCTGCAAACAATACATATCAGCATCAGCATTAGTCAAAAAATCCATAAAGCCTTTATTCATACACGCTCTTAAGCCATTTACATTCCAAGACATTAATTTCATAGTTGTAGCCTCCCTTGCTCAGTTGCTCTAGCCTTTTCCTAGAGCAAAATAATATCTAGTCTATCATTTTAGAACAATGCCAACTAGGGCACCAATACTCATTCTCTATTGTACCACAAAATTGACAAAAGAAAAACTCCAAACTGAAAACAAGTTCGGAGTTTTTTATGTTTATGCTTCTTTTTTTACCAAGGCACGCATTTCCTCGGCCGTCAGAGTAAGAAATTCTTTAATCGTAAAGAGAGGACCGCGACCACGACAGTCAGCATAAAGGGCTACATCCACATCAGGAATGTCCTTCATAGCCTCAGCAATGGTTTTGCCATTTTTAGCATAGGCCTCAAAGCGCAGCAGCAAGGTTTTACCCGTACCAGAGGGAACCAGCACTGCCTCAAAATAGTCGTCCTCACGCTTTACGCCCTTGAGATTTACCTTGCCGCGCAGAAGCACATCATCATACTGCTCCTGAGGCAGATAGATTCTCATGTAAGCATCAATGATAGTGCCCTCCTGCTTGCCTATGTTGCGATAGGGCAGCTCCACCTCGAAATCCAGCCGCTTACCATTTTCACTCACCCTTACGGCAGGAGTACGCTTGCCAACCTCTAGCTGCATCTGGGCATCACCCTGCATTTTAATGTAAAAATAAACCACCAGCACCCCAAGAATTACTAAGGCAACCAGAGCTTCTAAAATACACAGCATTTTTCTTCCTCCTTAAGCCTTACGATAATTCTTGATAACGCAGATAGGAGTTTTCTCGCTACCGTTACCAAAGGGATTATTAATCAAAATTTGGCCAACCTCCTCAGCATTCACGCCCTTAGAGGTACCTAAAATATGCGAGCGCTTCAGGTCGTTGACATCACAGACTGCCGCTCCATAAGAGCCACAGGCCTTGGTAATTGCCTCTGCCACCTTTACAGGCTCCTTGGGACCATAGACAATGTGCTTATCATAGGGAGGCATAGTGCCCGTAATATCGTCAATGAGCCGTGCCTGATAGCCTGCATGACGATAAAAGGTGCCGCTGATACCCACGCATTTAGCCGCCAAGCCCATGAAAAAGGCCATAAGCACTCTGCCTGCACCCTCCTCATCAATCAGGGCCTGCATACTATACCAGCTGCTAATGCTGCCCTTAGAGGGAAAAAGATGGCTCAGCACCTTGGCTACAAAGCAGGGCTTAAACTCCTCGTTGCGCTTAGCCATACCCTGAGTAATAGCTACTACACTTTCGGCAACGCAAACTACATCATCAGGGCCAATTTTATCCCTTCCATATTCAAGAATAGCCTCACAAATATCGTCATGGTGCGTCAAAATTCTTGTCGGCACGGGCACAATCGTATATTGTTCACATAAATCACTCATGCTGCTTCACCTCTTTTTGATAAACCTCGTTGATTCTGCTGAACCAGGGCTCAGGCAAGCGTTTAATTTTGCCCTCCGTATCCGTAAATAGATTACGGGTATACCCCTCCACGGCCACAGCTCCATCACGCAGGCGAATTATTTTATAGGTGTACTCCATTTTAGCTTTATTAAAGCCGCTCATAGTAGTTTGCACCTCATAGCTATCGCCATAGGTCAAAGAATTTTTATATTGTGAAGAAATCTCTGTAATAGGAAACAGGATTCCATGCTCCATCAATTCGTTAAGAGTAACGCCGCAACGCTTTAAGTAATCAATACGGCCCATCTCCATCCAGTGCAGATAATTAGGATGATAAACCAAGCCCATCATATCAGTTTCGCCAAAGCGCACCTCATCTCGAATGGTAAACATCTCTACACATCACCTCAATTCTTCAAGCTTGAATTTATATTATAACACATCTTGTACTAAAGTTATACCATTTTCCCCCAAGCAGGAAATTTTTTTCTTTCTCTCCCTCGAGAAATTGACCACAGCTACCTCATTGAGGTATAATTAGCTTAGCAAAATTTTAAGGAGGCCCAGCCATGATTCAAGGAAACATAAAAGACGTTGAAAAGTTCTTACCCTATCTCAGCCCGCGCCTGCAAACAGCGCTTAAATTTATAGCTGCTACTGATTTCAGCAAGCTCCCCAATGGCCAAATTGAAATTGAAGGTCGCACTATCTATGCAGGTATTAACACCTACGAAACAGAGCCCAAGGCAGAGCGCCGTCCCGAAAAGCACAACAAATACATTGATGTGCAATTTATTGGCAGAGGTGAAGAAACCGTTTGGTATACTCCTCTCCTTGACAGCACTATTACCGAAGACTGCTTTGCAGAACGTGATGTAGCCTTCTATACCGACCCTCATGAGCGTAACTGCGCTAACCTTAAGGCAGGCGATTTCTGTATTCTCTTCCCTTGGGAGCTACACCGTCCCAACTGTTCTACTGAAGCAACCAGCTCTGTGCAAAAAATTGTTGTCAAGGTACTGGCAGACTAAAGCCATTTATACCAATAGGCTAGTAAAAATATATCCTCAGCTTTAGTATAACTTTTTAAATAATAAACAGAAAAAAACTTCGTGCCCAGCTCACAGATATCTTAGAGCAAGGTACGAAGTTTTCTTTTTTAGGAAAAACATTTTTCTTAAGAGCTAAGGCTTAAAGCCTTCTTAACTATACACTAGACACGCTTCTTATACAGCTTAAAGAGCTGCACAGGTGCCTCACTCATAAATTGGTAGCCAGGCGACAGCATTTCTGCTCGCTCACGGGCTGCTACCAAATCATGAAAAACATCCCACTTGGCGGCAACCAGCTGCCTTCCATATTGCCGCAGCAGATAGGCCGGGTGATAAGTAGCGATACAGTCAAAGCCCTGCTCAGTACGGAACCATTGACCTCTATCGCGCGTAATACGCATTTCTGGATTACCCAAATAATGTAGAGCTACCCCACCCAAAGCCACAATAACCTTGGGTTGGATGATTTCCAGTTCCCTATTTAGCCAGCGCTTAGCACAGTATTCAGCCTCTGCAATGTCGGGAGTTCTGTTCCCCTTCGGACGGCACTTGATGACATTAGTAGTCAACACCCTGTCCCTAGTCATCTTGGCAGCCCACAGAGCCTTGTCCAGAAGCTGGCCAGAGGGACCTATTAAGGGACAGCCGTACTCATCCTCCACCTGCCCGGGTCCTTCGCCCACAAAAACAAGAGGACTTCCTGGATTGCCAAACCAGCCGCAGGTGCCAATACAATCTCGTCTGAGCTCGCACTGCTCACAATGCTTTAATTCATTTTCTAGCTTAGCTAATTCTTCTCTAACACTCATTTAATCTGATCCTCTACTACCTTGCCGATAAAGGGCAAATGCTGCTGCAGCTCCCCAAAGGCGATAAGGCAATTCTCTCCAGCAGCCTGCACATTGCCCACGGCTGGTATTACCCGCTTAGCAAAGCTATTCATGCTCAGCATTGCGCCATCGCTTTTAAACAGCCCTTGCTCCTGCACAATCACCCAATCATCATCTCTATGCCTTTGGCGCCTGCCATCAATGCTGCACACCACCACATAAGAGGCTCCTGCCTTTTGGCTAGAGCTTATCACATCATGCTTTTCATAATCCTTTTCTGCATTAATATTATCATTGAGAATAACATAAGAAGGAATAAACTTTGCATATTGAGAGAGCAGCAAACGCTTCAAATCCGGCATGAGAGGCATTTTAGCTAAGCCAGGTGAGCTTTCAGCCCACAAGGCTACAAGAGGAACGCCTGGAAGTATTCTTTTCTTTGACAAAGGCTGCATACGGCCTGCAGCAATTTCCACATCCTCAACTCTATAGAGGTCAATTATACTATGATCAAAATACATGGCCATATCATGCTGAAAATTGCCAATCTGGCTTGACAGATGATATTTTACATTTTTTCCACTTTGCACATAGCCATTAAAGAATGTTTGCAGGCTTCCAGGAATAGGATCATTGGTGTTAGTTATACGCACAATATCCAAAAAGTCAGCATAAACAGCGTTATATTCCCTATTGCCAACAGCGGGAGCACCAAAGGTTAAAACGTGCAGTTTTTCCTTAGGAAAACCCAAATCAACCAGCCTGGTAGCTAAGAGAGTTGCCACAGCTCCCCCCATACTGTGCCCAGTCAAAACAATGTGAGCCTTTGGTGTTTTTTGTGCATAGCCAAAAACACCTCTCAAGCTGCCGTCAGCAGCTACTACAGAATTTCGCAAAACATTATCAGTATACTCATTAAAGCCACAATGCACTGCCGGGAAATTCTTTTGCGCTTTTTGCTTAGCGTACTCCTGCATCTCTGCCAAGGTATGTCCACCATAATTTATCTTTTTAGTTTTAAAATTGATTTTCCAATCAGCCTTTGTCTTACTGCCTCTAAAGGTCACCAAAAAAATATATCTATCTAAGTCCTTATAATACTTTTTGGCAACAGAAAAATGTGTTTCCAGCTTGCCTAGACGTGACACCATCGGCTCGATATCCCAGCCCATGATACGCAGGTAGTTGAACTCCATGGACTCATCTTCAAGATATTGGCCTAAACAAGAGGCAGCAGCCAAGGATGTAAAATAGGCATCTATATAATCCTTGCTGACCCTAGACTGTTCTGCCCTAGCAGTATTGCCTAAGCTAGCCAAACACAGGCAGGCTGCAATCAAGGTCATCAGCAGCTTACGAAATAAATCTATTGTATAGCTTTTCATCATTAATTACCAATGCTCCTCGAAAACAATTCACCAATCAAAACATTATTATCCTATTAGACAATTTGAAAGATGTAGAACTTTAAATAATAGGTCTCAGGAACATTCCACAGAATAGGATGGTCTGGAGCCTGCTGACGAGCTTCAATTTGTCGCAAAGCAACATTAGCATCAGCAGCGGCATCCTGCAGCATTTGGACAAACAAGTCCTCCTTCATAAAATGAGAGCAGGAACAGGTTGCCAAATAGCCACCTCTGGGCAGCAGCTTCATCGCCTTGAGGTTAATCTCCTTATAGCCACGAATTGCATTTTGCACTGTGCTGCCAGACTTTGTAAAGGCCGGCGGGTCCAAAATAATAAAGTCATATTCCTTGGATTTTTTGTTGACCAAATCTGTGAGCAGGTCAAAAACATTGGCCTCCAAGCCCTTCATAACCTTAGCATAGCCATTTATTGCAGCATTATGGTCGGCCATTTTCACAGCCTCGGCACTGATATCTACAGCCGTAACCTTGGCAGCTCCGCCCTGAGCAGCATTAAGCGCAAAGGAACCCGTATGGGTAAAGCAGTCCAGCACATGCTTGCCCTTGGCAATCTTGGCAATTGCCTGACGGTTATATTTTTGGTCTAAGAAAAAGCCAGTCTTTTGACCATTCTCTACATCTACAGTGTAACGGATACCGTTCTCCACAATCTCGGTTGTCACAGGACCAGGCTCAGGAGTAAACTCAGAAGTAAACCAGCCCTGCCCTTCCTCCATACCTTCCAGCTTACGAATCTTGACATCATTACGCTCGTAAAGACCACGAATATTTTCGCCCATTTCTCGTAAAAGCTTGATTAGCAAATTAAAGAGCAGCTCCTTGCGCAGCTCAATACCCAAGGATAAGCATTGAGTTACCAGCAAATCATTAAAACGGTCTACAGTTAACCCAGGAAATTGGTCAGCCTCGCCAAAAATCAGCCTGCAGCATTTAAAATCCCTGTCACCCATAACAGTTTTACGATAATTTAAAGCATAGCGCAGACGACGCTCCCAAAAAGCCTCGTCAAATTTATCATTAGTATTGGTAGAAATAATACGAACACGAATCTTGGAAGCATCATTGACAAAGCCAGTACCGAGATACTTACCCTTTTGGGTAACTACATCAACTAAATCACCATTGCTATAGCTCCCCTCAATCTTGGTAATCTCATCTCCAAAAACCCAGGGGTGGCCAGTACGAGCCATTCTCTCGCCCTTGGGTGTTATATAAAACTTAGGATAGGAACGCATATTTTTAGCAACCTCCTTAAAATTAAAGCAGAATAATAAAGCGGCTTAGCTAAGCTATAGTAAGCTCAGCAGCCTATGAACACTTTTCTAGGATACATTATAACACAAAAAGCTTATTAAGGTTAGCAAAAAAGTAGCAGCTAAGCCCAATTTTTAAACATTTTTCGTAACAAAAATTACATTTTGCTTAGGCAAAGTGTATACATAAAAAAATCTAAGAATAACTGTTGACAGAAACCTAGCTTTTTGGTAGTATATTACCAATTTCACAGCGTACTCTTATTAAGAGCGACGGAGGGAACAGGCCCTATGAAGTCCAGCAACCAGGTTTTTCCACGGTGCTAAGTCCTGCAAGAATTTCTTGAAAGATGAGAGAAATGCAAGCTTCGCTCTTCTTTGGGAAGAGCTTTTTTTATAGAGACGACTGGGAAAACAAAAAGCAAAGGAGAAAGATATTATGAAAAAACTATTAGTAACCGCTTTGGCATTAGCAACTGCAGCAGCTTTAGTAACTGGCTGCGGCGGCGAGAAAAAAGCAGCAGAAAAGAAGGCAGAGGTTCCTGAGGCAGCTATCAAGGTTGGTGCTACCGCTGTTCCTCACGCAGAAATTTTGAACTTCGTAAAAGACAAGCTGGCTAAGGACGGCGTAATTATGAAGGTTATCGAGTTCAGCGACTATGTAAAGCCCAATCTGGCTCTAAACGACAAGGAGCTGGATGCTAACTTCTTCCAACATAAGCCCTATCTGGATTCCTTCACCAGTGAGCATAAGCTGAACCTCGTTTCTGCTGGCAATGTTCATATTGAGCCTATGGGCGTTTACTCCAAAAAGATTAAAGACATTAAAGCAGTTCCCAATGGCGCTAAAATTGCTATCCCCAACGATCCTTCTAACGGCGGCCGTGCTTTAGCAATTTTGGAGAAGGCTGGTCTCTTAAAATTAAAGGACGGCGTAGGTGTTAAGGCTGTTGTTGGCGACATCGTAGGCAACGACAAAAAGATTAAAATTATTGAAATCGAAGCTGCTCTGCTGCCTCGTGCAATGGATGATTCCGATTTATCCGTTATCAATTCCAACTTCGCTATGGAAGCTAAGCTTAACCCCACCAAGGATGCTCTTTTCCAAGAGCCTAAGGATTCTCCCTATGCAAATATCGTTGCTATCCGCAAGGGCGACGAAAATCGTCCCGAAATTCAAAAGCTGATGAAGGCTTTAACCACTCCTGAGGTTAAGAAATTCATTGAAGACAAGTATAAGGGCGCTGTTGTTCCTGCATTTTAATTAACAGAATTTGAAAAAGCGTACATATGCAAATAGAGCCTGAATCAAGCTTTTGCTTGATTCAGGCTCTTATATTATTTCCATAGCTTACTTTTGATACCGTTAAACAATCTATTAGTATCAAATTTGAATCGCCCTTTGTAAACGCGAACCAGGGTGAATTTTAGCGCCTCGCCATTACTTTTATTTTTCAAGACAGCATTACCATATTGATACAGGTGATAAAGCTTACCCTCACTTCTAAACTTTACCAGAGCCGTATGATGATTTCCCAGGACCTCTCCCAGCTCCTTGACAGTGGTTTTGACAGATTGTAAATCAGGAGTACCTTTGAAAAATAAGATATTGATATACAAAATATTAGCAGCGGCATCATAGTCTGTGCCCTCAATTCTGCCCACCAGCTTCTCGTCATTGATCAGAATAGGTGCATTGATGTCATCCACCTCGCACAGCTTGTGGCTGAACTTAATAGCTGTCATTTCTTCTTCATTGATAACTCTAACAAAATCAGTAATTCCCATATAATTATCCTCATAACCACTTAAAGCAGTTTCAATAGCTCTACTTGCTCTTTAAGAGTAAGCTTTGAGCTTTGCATAGCCTTTTCAGCAGACAGATTTAAACCTTCTATCATGTTGCTAATGTCTTGTTTTCTTCTCCATCTTATCACAAATCGTAAAATTCTTCAATGCTCCCTATAAAAGAAAAGCACATATGAACAATGAGCTCACCTACTTAAAAACCAGCACAGCTAATTGCTAAAAGCCATTGAATCACCGCTTCTCTTTGTGTTAAAATATACGGGCAAACAACTCTATCTTTTTTTGGAGGCTCAAATGGAAACCCTAATCAGTGATCTTGCAATGATACTCGTGGTAGCAGGCGCTACCTGTCTCATATTTAAAAAGCTTAAGCAGCCCCTAGTCCTGGGCTACATTGTTGCCGGCTTTTTAACTAGCCCGAACTTTTCTTATTTTCCAACAATCGCCAATAAGGATAATGTTACCTTGTGGGCGGAAATAGGTGTCATCTTTCTCATGTTCGCCTTGGGTCTGGAATTTAGCTTTTACAAGCTTAAAAAGGTTGGCAGCTCTGCCTTTATCGCAACGGCAGTTTCTGTCTGTGGTATGGTCGTGGTAGGCTACAGTGCTGGCAAGCTGCTGGGCTGGAGCCACATGAACAGCCTTTTCCTAGGCGGTATGCTAAGCATGAGCTCCACGGCAATTATCTTTAAGGCCTTCGAGGATTTAGGGCTAAAGGAAGAAAAGTTTGCCAACTTTGTCCTTGGCGTGCTAATTATCGAGGACATTGCCGGTATTGTTATGATGGTATTGCTTTCTACTATTGCTACAGCCTCTGCCGGTGTTTCTACCGCAGAAATTTTTCAAGGTATTGCTAAGCTCGTCTTTTGCCTTGTGCTGTGGTTCGTTTTGGGTATGTATCTCGTTCCCAGCTTCTTCAAACGCTTCGGCAAGCTCTTTAATGACGAAACCTACTTAATTGTTTCTCTGGGCTTGTGTCTGGCTATGGTTGAGGTAGCTGAGCACGCTGGCTTTTCTGCTGCCCTTGGCGCTTTCATTATGGGCTCACTCATTGCCGAGGCTCCCGAATCTGAGCGCATTGAGCATTTAGTCACCCCGGTAAAGAATCTTTTCAGCGCTATCTTCTTCGTTTCTGTAGGTATGCTGGTTAACCCCAGCCTACTTTGGCAATATATCGTGCCAGTCATCATCTTAATTCTTGTCACCATTATCGGACAGATTACCTGCGGCACTCTTGGTATGCTGGCAACAGGGCAAAGCCTGAAAAATGCTATGCGCTCCGGCTTCTGCCTTTGCCAGATTGGTGAGTTCTCCTTTATTTTGGCTTCGATGGGTAGCGAGCTGGGTGTTACCAGTAATTTTCTCTATCCTATTGTAGTAGCTGTATCTGTTATTACCACCTTCACTACCCCCTTCTGCATGGGCTTTGCTGAGCCAGCCTATGAGCTTGTGCAAAAGCTGCTCCCGCAAAAGCTGCTTAACAAGCTTCCGCAAGAGGACCAGCCCCCTGCCAAGCAGGATGAAGGCCTGTGGCAGGCTATGCTGAAGGATTATGCTATTTATATGTTGATTATTGGCGTACTGCTTTTAGCAACAGTCATGACGGCAGAGTATTATGTCTTGCCTTATTTAGCAAATCAGCTGCAGCTGCCCTATGCAAATTATCTAACTGCTGCTCTTACGCTCTGTGTTATGTCTCCCCTTTTGGCTATGCTCATGCAAAACCATGGCGAGCTCTTCCAAACCCTGTGGTATAAGAATCGCTTTAATCATATTCCCTTAACGGCGCTAATCGCTGGCAAGATGTATGTTGTTTTTCTGGCCTTGTCCTTTATCTTCTATTCCCTGCTCAACTGGCATGGTATTTTAGCAGCGGCAGCAATCATGCTCGCACTTTATGGCTTGGCTAAAACGCCCTGGCTCATGAGTCAATATCTGCGCCTAGAAAGTCATTTTCTGCTTAACCTCAACGAAAAGCACATCCATGAGCATAGCGGCGACGAGCAAGCTCAGCCTGGTCTCGATACTCAGCTCTTTATAGCCTCCTATCATGTGCTTGATGATTCCAGCCTCATCGGGATTCCTTTAAAGAAGCTCTATTTCCGCCAATTATATGGCTGTGATATTATTCGCATTACGAAAGACGGAGCAAGCATTTTCATGCCTGGCGGCAACGATATTATAACAGCTGGCTCCCATCTGACTATTATTGGCAAGGAGGCCCAGCTCCAGGGCTTTACCAATGCCATTAGCCAAAATAAGCTGCAGCTTAAAGCTCGTTACGAAACTCAAAGTCTGCGTGAATATATGCTGAATGAAGCGATTCCCAAAGAATATCAGCTTTATGTCACTGCCTTCCCTGCTGCCGCCAGCAAGGAGCTCCTGGGCAAGCCCATTCGTGACACCCAGCTGCGTGACAAGTGGAACACCATGGTAGTGGGTCTTGATCGTGCGGAATACTCACTGCCGACCCCTGATGTGAATTTGATTTTAGAAAACAAGGATTTGCTCTGGCTTTTGGGCTCGCCTAAGGATATTCAAAAGCTGCTCACCGAGCTACCAGAGGCTTAGCCTTAGATTATTCCCTCTCGCCTGAGCTTGGCTATGCTGGCCTCGAGGGTTTGCATTCCCAGACTCCCCCCAGTTTGCAGATAGGAAGCAAGCTGATGGGCTCTGCCCTCGCGAATCAGGTTGCTGACAGCCTTATTGTTAATGAGAATTTCTCTCGCTGCCACTCTACCCTTAGCATTTTTTCTTTGAAAAAGCTCCTGAGAAACAATGCCTACCAAACAATCTGCCAGCTGGGCCTGCACCTGGCTTCTTTCCGCAGGCAGCATATCCAAAATTCTGTTAATGCTCGTTACTGCATCGCGGGTATGCAGGGTGCTTAGGACCAGATGACCCGTTTCTGCAGCCTGCAAGGCCACTCTTAAAGCCTCAGGCTCTCGCAGCTCTCCAACGAGGATTACATCGGGGTCCTCTCTTAAGGCACTGTGAATACCTGTAGCGAAGCTTTTCGTATCCTCGCCTATTTCCCGCTGGCTAATCATGCACAGACCCTCTGGATAAATGTACTCTATAGGCTGCTCTAGGGTTATAATGTGCTTATGCTGCTCAGAATTCAGCTTTTGGATGAGGGCTGCCAGCGTGGAGGATTTTCCGCAACCTGTCGGTCCAGTAAGCAGCACTAAGCCATGCTTAGCATTGACAAAGCTTTGTACCACTGGCGGCAGAGCTAGCTCCTGGCAATCTGGAACATTTTTACACATGAAGCGAATAGCCAGTACCGGACTATTTTGAGCCTTATATACATTGATACGACAGCGAATTTGTGGTGCAAGCGTAAGCGCTAAATCTACCTCACCAGCTTCTTTGAGGCTGCGTAGCTGCTTGGGTTGCAAAATTTGCTCCATGTAGGCGGTCAAATCTGCTCCGGTGAGCCTTTTGCCATAGCTTAGGCCAGTATCCGCTACTAAGTATTCTTGCTTATTGTGCAGCTCTTGCCTTTCTTCTGGCAATGCAAGCATTTGAAGACTACCATCTATTCTCACCATAGGATAATAGCCTGCGGCTAGGTGCAAATCAGAAGCACCCGTAGCCCAGGCTCTTTTTATGAGCTCTTTTAGCATGACGAATCCCCTTCCAATAAGTTAACCCTCAGCAATTCCTCGACAGTAGTTTTGCCACCTTTAACCTTGTCTAAGCCATCCTCTCGCAAAAGGTGAAAATCCTTCTCCTTTAAATAGCCAAGGATTGTGCGCTTATCTGCGTGCTGTAGCAAAAGCCTTACAAGCTCGTCATCCATGACGAGCAGCTCGTGCACAGCAATGCGACCTTTGTAGCCTGTACCCTGACAATGGCTGCAGCCCTTACCATAGCTTACCCTGTTAGCAGAGCCAAGATAGTATTTTTCTAAGGCTGCAGCAGGCCTTTCGCTAGCGCAGTTGGGACAAATTCTCCTCACTAAGCGCTGTGCCAACACACCTCTTAGGCTGTTTATGAGTACAAAGGGCTCCACGCCTAAATCAATAAGGCGGTCTATAGCTCCCAGGGCACTATTAGTATGTAGGGTAGAAAAAACTAAATGCCCCGTCATGGCAGCCTGCACGGCAATCTCTGCACTGGGCAGGTCACGAATTTCTCCCAGCATAATTACATTGGGGTCCTGCCGCACTATTGCTCTAAGGCCGTCTGCAAAATCCAGACCAATTTTTCTATGCACTGCTACCTGATTTATACCTGGCAGCTTATACTCTACTGGCTCTTCAATGCTGGTGATATTCTTATCCTCCGTATTAATTTCCTGAAGCGTTGCGTATAGTGTCGTAGATTTGCCGCTGCCTGTCGGGCCACAGGTCAAAAGTAAACCGTTCTCCATCCGAATAAGTCCTTCATAAAGCCTTTTGTTTGTCTCGCTAAAGCCAAGCCCCGACAAGCTAAAGAGGCTCTTATTTTTGTCCAAAATTCTTATAGCCAGCTTCTCACCCGTCATAGTAGGCAGAGAGGAAATACGAAAATCAATAGCTCTCCCTTGAAAGCCTGCCTCTAATCTACCATCCTGGGGCAGGCGTTTTTCTGCTATGTCCATTTCTCCCATCAGCTTAATGCGCGACAGGATTGCGTTATGCCTGGTCAGCGGCAAGCGACAGAGCTCCTGCAGCAAACCATCTACCCTAATTCTAATACGGCAATGGGTTTCTAACGGCTCAATATGAATATCGCTGGCAGACCTCTGCAGGGCACAGCTGAAAATTGCCTCAACCAGGCGTACAATGTTGCCATCCTGCTCAGGAACTGTTTGGTATAGACCAAAATCCATGTTTTCACTCCTTTCTGTCACCTATTTTAACATTTTTAGAATAATAGTCAATAGGCTTTTTTCATATATCTTTAAAAGTTTTCAGAAAATATCTTGTATTATCTCTAATATTGCTATATAATATACTCACAGCTTATTGCAAAGGAGTTTTTTCTATGTCTACGCAAATAAACAATTTTACCCACACCTTATTGGCAGCCTCGTTATTAATTTCTCTGGCAACACCAGCTAGAGCAGAGACACCGCAAAGCCTGCCAGTGCGTAATCCCTTTTTACCTTCTACTGCTCAAAGTCACACCTTACAGCCTGTTGCACTTAACAGAGCAGTATCAGCATCTCGTCCAGGCCGACATTTTGTCCATTATAAGCTAAGCTATATACCAGCAGCTGTCGCTAAAGAAACACTGCAACCGCTGTGCAGCATGGGTAAGCTCAGCACTGATGTGTTGAGCAACAATCTATTTTACTATGGTAGTATCGAGGAAGCGCAACAGCTAGCAAAGGCTTTAGCAGCGATAGACCTGCCTAGCAAGCAAATCACCCTAGAGGCAAAGGTGATTTCCTTAAGCAACGAGAGCAGCAAAAATCTTGGTGTGAGCTGGGCCTGGGAGCCTATTCCCCAATACGAAAGCGAAAGCAGTGCCTCCTCGGCTACCAGCGGCAATTTTAAATTCTTTCGTTCTAATAGCCTGCGTTTTGGGGCAACCCTAAACGCCCTCATAGCTAAGGGAAAGGCGAAAATTTTAGCTTCACCTCACATTATTACCCTACCGGGCAAGCAGGGACAAATCTTTATCGGCGACCATATCCCCTATCAGATAGAAAAGCACGATAGCAGCGGCAACTATTCCTCTACGGAATACATAGATGCAGGTATCAGCCTTAGATATACGCCTATTCTTGATGAGCAGGGAAAAATCATTACAGCCAGTGTCCAAACAGAGGTCAGCACGCCTACCCTTGTCGCAGAGCTCAAAAACTATAAGGTCACCTCACGTCGGCTAGATACCTCCGTCAGAATGTACAGCGGCGAAACCCTTGTAATTGGTGGCCTCATTACGGAAGAAGAGCAAAGAACCATACAAAAGCTTCCCTTCTTGGGTGA
>JAEDNJ010000017.1 GCA_016302525.1 Phascolarctobacterium sp.
GTGGTTTTCAAGAAAAGAAATTGATAGATTGGGCTGGTTCTACAGTGATGCAAGTATACGCACCAATTTAGACATGGATAGATTTTTTGAAATGGAGGTTCCTGTTCCTAAAATAGAGGTTCAAAGAAGCATTGTAGAGATATATAATGCATATAATGCTAGAAAAACAATCAACGAAAAACTAAAAGCACAAATCAAAGACATCTGCCCTATTCTAATTAAGGGCTCCTTAGAGGAAGCCAGTCGCTAAAAGAGGTGTAATAGATGGCAAAGCTGCAAGAATTTGAAAACTATAGAGGGTATTACACAGAATCTGAATTTGAAGCTGCCTTTTTGTGCTATCTTAACGGAGTGGGCTGGGATTACTTGCCTGGCAGCTTAATTGAGAGACACAAACAAACGGATGTGCTTTATGAGGACGACTTCAAAGCTTTTTTGAAAAAGTGCAATAAAGACCTAGCCATGGAAGATATTGCTAATCTTTACGACACAGTGAATTTACTGGGCGCAGAAAGTGATTTTGCTGCTTTACATAAGCTTTATGGTCATTTGACAAATGGTGTATCATGCCATAATTTGAGCAATGGAACTACAGCTACTGTACAATTAATTGATTTTGAAAATCCCCATAACAATATTTTTAGAGCCGTTAACCAATTTACTGTTGAATACAAAAATAACGGACAAGTTTTTAGTCGTAGGCCAGATATTCTGCTTTATGTTAATGGTATACCCCTGTGCATTATGGAACTAAAAAATCCTGCCAAGGCTAATGCAACGGTTTATGATGCATGGGAGCAGATTAATATTCGCTATTGGCGAGATATTCCTCATCTTTTGCGTTATTGTCCCTTGGCCTGTATTTCTGATGGCGTAAAAACAAGATTAGGAACTGTACGGACACCTTATGAGCATTTTTATGCATGGCGTAGGGTTGAGGATGGAGATAAGGTATCTACGCTACCCTTTGAAGAAATGGAAACCATGATTAAGGGTGTGTATGCTCCGGCGCGTTTCCTTGAAATATTCAGAGATTATATCTATTTTCAGGATAGCATTTATGATAATGAAGAATTTGAAATTGTGTGCCGTTATCCGCAGTTTTTTGCTGCTAGACTTTTAAAGAAAAGCATTGTCAAGTCAGTAGAGACTAAAAGCGGTAAGGGTGGCACCTATTTTGGTGCAACAGGCTGTGGCAAAACCTATACCATGGCCTTTTTGGCACGCCAATTAGCACTGCGCTGCAGTGATATTCCGCAAATAGGCTCTCCCACTATTATTATGATTGTTGATAGGGATGAGCTACAAAAGCAGGGAGCAAGGCTCTTTACTAAGAGTGAGGAGTTCTTGAATTTGGGCAAGGTATGCGTTGTTAAGGACAGAAAAATGCTGCGCCAAGAGCTGGGAGCCAAGGAAAGCGGTGGCTTTTATATTTGTACCATCCAAAAATTTTGTGACCGTGAGGATGATAAGGTTGGTCTTATCAATGAGCGCTCCAATATAATTTGCTTCTCTGACGAAGCACACAGAACCCAGATTGAGCATGCTAGAAGAATCCAATTCAGCAAGGATACTGATGAAAATATGCGGGCCATGATATCTAAGCCCTATGCCAAGGTATTGCGGGAGGCTTTCCCACACGCAACCTTTGTAGGCTTTACTGGTACGCCTATAGCGGAAACATATCAGACCTTTGGTGAGGAAATTGACCGCTATACTATGGACCAAGCTGTGGCCGATGGCCTGACTGTGCCCATTAAATATCATCCTAGAATTACAAAGGTACTTTTGGATAAAGAGAAAATAAAGCAGATAGAGGATTATTATAAACAATGCGCTGAAGAAGGAGCAACAGCAGAGGATATTGCAGCTAGTAAGAAGGCCATGAGCTCCATGGAAGTTATCTTGAGCGAGCCGGGACGCTTAGACCGTCTTGTTGAGGATATCCATAACCATTATGTTGCGGCTTGTGCTGAAGACCCTGACAGAGTGCAAAAGGCTATGATAGTCTGTGCCAATAGACCAATTGCCTACACCCTTTTGACTAAGTTCCAAGCAAAATATCCTGAATGGTTTGTTGAAAAGAAGGCTCCGGATGGTCTGGAAGTTACAGATGAGGAGCTGCGTAAATTAAAGCCCATTCCCGTTATAGCTATGGTGGCTAGTGTTGGCAAGAATGACCCTGCTGATATGTACCAATATCTAGGTGGAACTAAAAATGACAAGCGCTCTGAAGAATTGGATATTGCTTTTAAACAAGAAAAATCCAATTTCCGCATTGCTATCGTAGTAGATATGTGGATTACTGGTTTTGACGTACCTACTCTGACCTATATGTATAATGATAAGCCATTGCAGAAGCATATGCTTATTCAAACAATTAGCCGTGTCAACAGAAAATACCCTGGCAAGAATTATGGTATGATTATTGACTATATAGGCATTAGGGATAATATGCGACAAGCTATGAAGTTGTACGGTGGCAATACATCTGTAGCGCCAACGACAGATGATGTTGAGCAGGCAACAATGTTATTTAGGGAACAGTTGGAAATTCTCAAGGACTTGTTCAAGGACTATGATTTACGGCCGTTTTTGGATGTAAACTGTGAGCCTACCTTGCGTTATAGGCTGCTAGCTAAGGCAGCGGAATATGTTTTCGTGAAGTCTGGAGTTTATAATTTCGCTGAAGCGAATAAGGTATCGAGCGTATCCTTCAAGACATATTTTCTTAAAACAGTGAAGCGTATGCGCTTAGCTTATGAGATTTGTCAGCCTTCTGGCGAGCTTGGTGAGGAAGAATCTGCTTTGGCACAATGCTTCATGGGCATAGCGGGCTTTGTGCGCAAAATGGGTGGCACCACTGAAATTGACACTGATGTCATGAATCGCAACGTTGCCAAAATGGTTGAGGAAGCCTTGAAATATAACAAGGTTGAAAGTGTTTTAGAAAATGGCGAAGAAGAGGATATTTTTGCACCAGAGTTCTATGAAAAGCTTTCTGATGTGAAAATGCCAGCAAGTAAATTAGAGGTGCTTGTAAAGAACCTGCGTAGGCAGATTACTGAATATGGCAGAACGAATAAGATTGCTGCACAAAAATATCAGGAAATGCTAGAAAAAACCATTGAGGAATATCATACAAGGCGCAAAAAACTCTCTATGGAAGAAGCAGGAGCAACACAAGAGGCTGTTTCCGAAGATATTATTAATAAGGCTACTGAACAGGCTTTGAAAATTTTGCGTGAATTGAACGAGAGCAAAGAAAGTTTTCGTAAAGTTGGCCTATCCTTTGAAGAGAAAGCGTTTTATGATATTTTAGTTACTATGCGTAATGAGCATAATTTTGAGTATGGCGAGGATAGAAATGTTGATGGCGTTGTCATTAACGATAAATGCAAGGCTTTGGCTCAAAAGGTAAAAGAGATTATTGATCTTAAGTCCAGCTATGCGGATTGGCTCAATAATCAAAATGTGCGTGACCAACTGAAATTTGATATAAAGCTGTGCTTAATCAAGAACGGCTATCCACCGCAATACAGCCCTGAGGTATTCCGCAAGGTTATGGAGCAAGTGGAGAATTTTAAAGAGAATAATTAGTATGTTTTACCAAATAGTTGATTTTCTGGTGCATAGAGATTTAGCAGATGAATATGTACCTTCTACGGATGAATTCAAGCATCCAGATGAAGTTTTGAAGATGATGACAGCAATTATTGTTTGTTGAATCATGTCTAAATTGATAGCTGTACTCACTATCTAAGGTGGGTACAGCTCTTTTTATATTTTGTAGCCCATATTGAAAATATAGCCCTAATATGCTATACTGTATTTAGTTATAAGATATGCTTATAAATTTCTAGGTGAGGTGAAGATTATGCTGACAAAGGCAGAATTACAAGCAAGATTAAAGAATGCTTGCCAAGAGGTTATCTCTGCTGAAGCAGAGCTGACAGAAATCGATTCTCATTTTGGTGATGCTGACCATGGCGTAACTATGACTAAGATTGCTAATGCAATTCTTGAGGGCGTAGAGGAGGCCGAGGGCGGTATGCAGGCTGTTATTGATGAGGCTGCCTGCAATGTAATGATGATTAACGGCGGCAGTGCTGTGCCCCTGTGGAATACCTGGCTCGACGCAATGCAGGAAGAGGCTGCAGAGGGTGAGGAAATGGATGTTGCTGCTGTTAAGAATATGTTTAAACACGCCTGTGACGAGCTGGCAGCCCTGTCTAAGGCAAAGGTAGGGGACAAGACTATGATGGATACCCTCATCCCTGCTACAGAGGCTCTGGTAGCCTGTGAGGGTGATATTGACGCTATCTTTAATGCAGCTAAGGAGGCTGCAATAGCTGGCTGTGAGGCCTCTAAGGGTTTTGTTTCCAAGTTCGGTCGTGCGCGTAGCTATGGCGAAAAAACCATTGGCACTGCTGATGCAGGTGCAACCAGCATGAAGTATTTCTTCGTAGGTCTGGCTAAAAAATAGTTTAATTTTCCAGGCAGCAGACCTGGAAGCAATATAAAATTTAGGAGGAACTTATTATGGCAATGAAAAAATTCATTAACGATCCTGCAACCTTAACCGACGAGTTATTAGAGGGTATGGCCCTTGCTTATGGTGATTTAGTAGAATTAGAAGGTCATATGGTCATTAACAAGGGTTTGGCTACTGCTGACCGTGTTACCATTGTTACCTACGGCGGTTCTGGTCACGAGCCTGCACAATGCTGCTATGTTGGCGAGGGTGCTTTAGATATTCAGGTTGTAGGCGATATTTTTGCTGCTCCTAATCCGGCTACTGTATTTGAAGCTGTTAAAAAGGCTGATAAGGGACATGGCGTGCTGCTCTTAACCCTGAACCATGCTGGCGATATGCTTTGCGGCAAAATGGTTATGAAGATGGTTAAAAAGGCTGGCCTGAATGTTAAACAAGTTATCACCCAAGAGGATATTTCTAATGCACCTCGCTCTGACGGAGAAAACCGCCGTGGCTTAGCAGGCGCTGTTCCTATGTATCACATTGTGGCTGCTGCTGCTCGTGAAGGCAAGAGCCTGGAAGAATGTGCAGCTTTAGCACAAGAATATGCTGATTGCATGGCTACTATCGCTGTTGCTGCTAAATGTGCAACTCATCCGCAAACTGGCGCACCCTTTGGTGATTTAGGCGATAGTGATATGGACATCGGTATGGGTCAGCATGGTGAAGGTGGTGGCGGTCGTATGCCTATGAAGACTGCTAAGGAAACTATCGAAATCATGGCTGCTGCTTTAGTAAAGGATATTCCTGTTGCTGCTGGCGACAAGGTATTCGTTATGATTAATGGCTCTGGCGCTACTACCTTAATGGAACAATTTATCCTCTATAAGGATTGCGTTGCTTACTTAAAGGGCTTAGGTATTGAGGTTGTTGCTAACATGGTAGGTGAGGTTCTGACCGTGCAAGAGCAAGCTGGCTTCCAACTGAACATTGCTAAATGGAATGATGAGTTCCTGAGACTGTGGAACACCCCAGTTCATACCCCTGTATTTTTCAAAGAATAATTTAAATATATGTGTAGAAACTAAAGGAGACAAAATGGCTGACGCTATTGGTAATAAAGATGCAAAGGATTATTATCTGGATATACCCCAGACTAATACCGCTTTCTTTGCAAAGGGCTTAAACAACACTGACTGGGGCATGAAGAACCGTCTGTCCCGCATTTTCAATCCTGTTTCCGGCAATACTGTTATGCTGGCCTTCGATCATGGCTACATGATGGGCTCCACTGCTGGGTTGGAGCGTATGGATGTAACTATTGAGCCTCTCTGCGCTTATGCAGATGTACTCATGGCTACCCGTGGCGCTATTCGTTCCTGCATTCCTCCTACCTATAACAAGGCTCTCTGCTTAAGAGCTACCCACGATACCTCTGTGCTGTTCGAGGATATGTCCGTAGGTAATGGCTGGGGCGTTGACATGGAGGATGCAATCCGCATGAATGCTAGTGCTATCGCTATTCAATGCTTTGTTGGCGGCGAAGGCGAGCGCGATTCCTTAGAAACTCTCTGCCGTGCTTGTGATGCCGGTTACAAATATGGTGTACCTGTTCTGGGCGTTACTGCTGTTGGTAAGCAAATGGCTCGTACCACCAAGTATTTCCTGCTGGCAACCCGTATTTTGGCTGAATTAGGCGCAAGCTTTGTCAAGACCTACTACTGCGAGGACTTTGAAAAGGTTGTAGCTGCTTGTCCTGTGCCCATCGTTATCGCTGGCGGTAAGAAGCTGCCTGAGGCTGAAGCTCTGACCATGGCTTATCAGGCTATCCAATGCGGTGCTCGTGGCGTAGATATGGGCCGCAACATTTTCCAAAGCGACCATCCTATCGCAATGTGCAAGGCTGTAGCTAAGGTTGTCCATGAGGGCTACACCGATAAGCTGGCTTATGAGTTCTATCTGGACGAGGCTAATAAATAAACTTGAGTGTTTTTGAATTTGGAGGAAGATAAAGATGTCTGCTGAATATATGCATATTGGTATTCCTGTTCTCAACAAAAAGCCCGGCATGATTTACAACGAATGGGGTAAATTCTGGGTAAATGAAAGCGTTGATGCTTATGATTACAAGATTGAATATCTGAAATTTGAAGAAGGCACCCGTTTCCCTGAAATTCTGTCCAAGGTTCCTCATGTAGCTTATAAGGTAGATAATATGGATCCTTATGTTGCTGAGGCTGACCGTATTGTTTTTGGTCCTGAGGTGCTGAGCGACACTGTTCGTTTGGCTTTCATCGTTAAGGATGATGCTTTAATCGAGCTGTACGAAGAAAAATAAGAGGAGCTAGGGTTAGTAATAGTATGCGTTTATACATCATCCGTCATGGCGAGACAAATCTGAATACCACTGGTAATCTGCAAGGACATATCGACCCGCCCTTAAACGAAAATGGCATTGAGCTAGCTAGAATCTGTGGCGAGAAAATGGCTGACATTGACTTTGCCTATGCTGTGTCCAGCCCCTCTAGCAGAGCCTATGTGACTGCGCAAACCGTTTTGGCGCAAAGCAAAAAGGAGAATGTGCCTATCTTCACCGATAAGCGGCTCATGGAAATGGCCTTTGGTGAGTGGGAGGGCAAGTGCGCTAGCCCGAATAACTTTGAGCTGGGCATTGACAACTGGTCTGACTTCTTCTGTAAGCCCTTTGAGTTTGTGGGCTGCGAGGGCTTTGAGGGCTGTGCTAAGCTGGTGGAAAGAGCCAATTCTTTCTTAGATGAGCTTATCGCCAAGGAGGGCAGCACGGACAAGAATATTCTGGTTGCTACGCATGGCTGTACTGTGCGCGCTCTGTGCAATCGTTATTACGAGGATCCGCGTGATTTTTGGCAGGGTCTCTGTCCTTATAACTGCGCTGTGAATATTATCGAGGTTAAGGATGGCGTTGGCAGCCTGATTGGACGAGATGTAATCTACTATGATGAAAACCTCTGCAAGGATTTTTATAAAACTGAATAGGCTTATTTTGAAGCTGTAAACAAAAGACATAGCTGAACCGCTAAAGGTTTGGCTATGTCTTTTTTAGTTAACTTCAATAATGCTTAAACGGTTTATAAGTCCGTCGAAAGTAAATGCTTTCAACTATTGCTTATAATATGTTTTATGGAAGAAGGTACAACCATAGCTTTGTTGATTATAAAATGATTTATGTCTGTCAAAGCTTTTTGCTTATATTCAGAAGCTCAGCATTTGCTAACAATTAGGAAATAGCCATATTGTAATTAGACAAATTGTGGGGTATAATTACTAACATAGCATATGGCATATTTTTAGAGCTTTGGCTAGAACACTATCTGAAATAAGCTTTAATAGTTTTATTCTACAAGACTGATAATTATTTGGCTAATAATTATCTGGTGCTAAGTGTTATAGGGTGGCAATAGGCAAGGCAAATTGATGAGGCTAAATGCTTTGCATAGTCTAGTCTCTGCAGTGCTGCAGCTCGTTAGATTTGTGTATGAGAATATGCTATTGAATGCTAGAATTTGTATTTAGTTTACAAATAGGGGAGAGAAGGAAATGTTAGAGCTGGTTGACCTTAAAAAGAAGCTTTCCAAAAAAGACTATAGCAAGATTATGAAGAATTTAGGTGAGCGCATGGGTGTCGCGCAAAGAGCGGCACGAGATGCTAAGCGTCCCATTATCATTGTGTTTGAAGGCTGGCGTGGCAGTCGTCGTGGTGACATCATTAACGAGATTAAGCAATACATGGATTCGCGTGGCTTTGATGTGTACAGCACCGTCCGTATGGGCGCTGATGTGGCGAAGCAGCCCTTCTTTACCTTCTTTTTGAGTTTGTGGGCTGCGAGGGCTTTGAGGGCTGTGCTAAGCTGGTGGAAAGAGCCAATTCTTTCTTAGATGAGCTTATCGCCAAGGAGGGCAGCACGGACAAGAATATTCTGGTTGCTACGCATGGCTGTACTGTGCGCGCTCTGTGCAATCGTTATTACGAGGATCCGCGTGATTTTTGGCAGGGTCTCTGTCCTTATAACTGCGCTGTGAATATTATCGAGGTTAAGGATGGCGTTGGCAGCCTGATTGGACGAGATGTAATCTACTATGATGAAAACCTCTGCAAGGATTTTTATAAAACTGAATAGGCTTATTTTGAAGCTGTAAACAAAAGACATAGCTGAACCGCTAAAGGTTTGGCTATGTCTTTTTTAGTTAACTTCAATAATGCTTAAACGGTTTATAAGTCCGTCGAAAGTAAATGCTTTCAACTATTGCTTATAATATGTTTTATGGAAGAAGGTACAACCATAGCTTTGTTGATTATAAAATGATTTATGTCTGTCAAAGCTTTTTGCTTATATTCAGAAGCTCAGCATTTGCTAACAATTAGGAAATAGCCATATTGTAATTAGACAAATTGTGGGGTATAATTACTAACATAGCATATGGCATATTTTTAGAGCTTTGGCTAGAACACTATCTGAAATAAGCTTTAATAGTTTTATTCTACAAGACTGATAATTATTTGGCTAATAATTATCTGGTGCTAAGTGTTATAGGGTGGCAATAGGCAAGGCAAATTGATGAGGCTAAATGCTTTGCATAGTCTAGTCTCTGCAGTGCTGCAGCTCGTTAGATTTGTGTATGAGAATATGCTATTGAATGCTAGAATTTGTATTTAGTTTACAAATAGGGGAGAGAAGGAAATGTTAGAGCTGGTTGACCTTAAAAAGAAGCTTTCCAAAAAAGACTATAGCAAGATTATGAAGAATTTAGGTGAGCGCATGGGTGTCGCGCAAAGAGCGGCACGAGATGCTAAGCGTCCCATTATCATTGTGTTTGAAGGCTGGCGTGGCAGTCGTCGTGGTGACATCATTAACGAGATTAAGCAATACATGGATTCGCGTGGCTTTGATGTGTACAGCACCGTCCGTATGGGCGCTGATGTGGCGAAGCAGCCCTTCTTTACCTTCTTTTGGCAGAATCTGCCAGCAGATGGCAATATTGCTCTGTATCATCGCAGCTGGTACTATTTGAAAAACAGCCTTGATATTAAGCCGAGCGAGGAACAGTCCGCAGATTCCAAGCACATGACCTATGAGCATATCAATGCCTTTGAAAAGGTTTTGACGGATGATAACTACATTGTACTAAAATATTTCCTGCATATCTCTGAGGAAAAGCAAAATAAACGCAATGAAAAGGCGGACAAAACTCTGGGCAAGGCTTGGCGTGAGCTGAACCCTGCCTATGACGAGGGCGGCAAATATAAAGAGTTTGAAAAACGCTATGAGGAAATGCTGCAGGCTACCAATAAGCCTAATTGCCCGTGGCTCGTGGTTAGCGCAGAGGACCCAGATGTCGCTAAGGTAGATGTTTTTACCGACATGGTCATGCGCATTGAGAGTGCTCTGGCAGCTGGTCCTAAGGTAACGCCTGAGGAGGTTCGTCCTAACTATAAGTATGACGAGCTGAGCAAGTATAATCCTGATCAGGTTATGGATAAAAAGACCTATGAAAAGGAGCTGGAGAAGTATCAGGAGAAGCTGAAAATGCTGCAGATTGAAATGTTCCAAAAGGGCGTTTCTGCTGTGATTGGCTTTGAGGGCTGGGATGCTGGCGGTAAGGGTGGCGCAATTCGTCGCCTGACGGCTGCTATGGACCCCTTGGGCTACCATGTGCACCCTGTAGCTGCTCCTAATGCTGTTGAGAGGCAGTATAACCACCTGTGGCGCTTTTGGATTCATTTGCCTCAGGCTGGCAACATTGCCATTTTTGACCGCACCTGGTATGGCCGTGTCATGGTAGAGCGTATTGAGGGCTTTGCGCAGCCAGGCGAATGGCATCGTGCCTTTGATGAGATTAACGACATGGAGGAGCAATGGACAGACCATGGTATGGTTGTGTTGAAGTTCTGGCTCCACATTGACCAGGAGGAAGAGCTGCGCCGCTTTAACGAGCGCCAGAATACCCCCAGCAAGCAATGGAAGATTACGGACGAGGATTGGCGCAACCGTGCTAAATGGGACCAATACGAGGAAGCTGTCAACGAAATGTTGGTGCGTACCAATAAGCCCAATGCTCCCTGGACTGTAGTTGAGGGCAACAATAAATACTATGCGCGTATCAAGGTGCTGAAAACTGTTTGTGAAGCCTTTGAAAAGCGCCTAAAGAAAAAAGATTAACAAAGACTGCGAGAGATAAATTTGTCCTATAAGATTAAAAACTATTTGAAAGAAATACGAGCTAATGAAGAAGGGGCGCAAAGCTTTCCTCCGGGATTGCGCCAGCCCATAGCCTTTGTCTATCCTAATGTTTATCATTTGGGGATGTCTAATTTAGGTATGCACATTTTGTACCAGATGATTAATGCGAGGGGAGACAGTGCCTGTGAGCGCTTTTTCCTGCCAGACAAGGCTATGCTGAAGGAGCATCTTGCTAGTCGCACGCCACTCTTAAGCATTGAGACCGGCAGGCCCTTAGCTGACTTTGCTGTTATCTTTGTCATGCTGTCCTTTGAGATGGATTATGATAATCTTCTGACTGTGCTAGATTTGGGCCATGTGAAGGCAAGAAGCAGTGAGCGTAATGATAAAGAACCCCTTGTAATTATTGGCGGGCCCTGTGCTACCTTTAATCCGGAGCCTTTAAGTGCCGTAGCTGATGCCTTTGTTATTGGCGAGGGCGAGGAAACTGTGCAGCGTATTTTAGATACGGTTTATGAGGAAGATAGTAAATCGGCACGTCTGCGTGCCCTTGCCGACCTTCCCGGTGTCTATGTGCCCAAGTTCTATGAGCCAAAGTATGAGGAAGCTGCCGAGGGCAGGCGTTACCTGGGCTTAAAGCCTCTTGCTGGCGTGCCTGGGAAAATTTCCCGTCAATGGGTGAAGGATATAGATGCCTATCCACATACAAGCGCTATTCTTACGAGTGGCACGGAGTTTGAGGATATGTATATAGTAGAAACTGCTCGTGGCTGTGGTCGGCATTGTCGCTTCTGCATGGCTGGCTACTGCTTCCGCAAGCCTCGCAATAGAGCTCTGGAAAATATCATAGCCGATATCAAGGCACGCCCCCAGCGTACCCGTAAGATTGGCTTAATGGGGGCTGCTGTCTCCGACCATCCTGAGATTGATGAGCTGGTAGCCTTTCTTTCTGAGAACAATATTAGCTTTTCCATGGCTTCCCTGAGGGCAGATAGGCTGAATGAGGGCATTGCCAAAGCCTTGGCTTCCTGTGGCTCGCGTACACTGACAGTTGCTCCTGAGGCTGGCAGTGAGCGTATGCGTGCTGCTATCAACAAGGGCATTACCGAGGAGCATATTTATGAGGCCTGTGAGCTGGCGGCAGCTGCCGGTATGCAAAATATTAAGATGTATTATATGATAGGTCTGCCGGGCGAAGAGGATGAGGATATTCGCGAAACCGTCGAGATGATTCTGCGAGTGCGTAAGAAGATGGATGAGGCGGGCAATAAGGGTGAGCTGGTTGTGAGTGTCAACGGCTTTGTGCCTAAGCCCTTTACACCTTATCAATGGGCGCCGCTTTGCTCTGTGCGCACCCTCAAGCAAAGGTTTAAAATGCTCAATGAGGGTCTAAAAAAGAATCGCAAGATTAAGCTCATCACTGAATCGCTCAAGGAAACTGTGGTGCAGAGTATTTTGGCCCGTGGTGATAGGACGATGGGGGAATATCTCCTAGAGGCGCACCAGAGCAATGTGCCGCTGAAGCAGGTGCTCAAGCAGCATGGTCTTGATGCTGAAAGAATAGCAGAAACTCCCTTAGAGCTAGGCTCTGCTTTGCCGTGGAGCCATTTAGATATGGGTGTTAGCGAAAAATATCTGGCTGCCGAGCTTGAAAGAAGCAAGGCAGGCAAATTTACGCCCATGTGCTTTGATGGCTGTCAACGCTGTGGTGTTTGCTCGACTGCAAAATAATTCTGGCAATGAGAATTAGAAGTTTTGCTTAGTTTTGCTAGATAAATGTTAAATAGTATACACTTTTGGTTGAATTATCAGCACAATAATGCTATAATAAACCTGTATTTGTTCTAATCTTAAATTTATGCTTAGTGGAGGTATGGAAATGCAAGCTATTGACCAAGCATGTGTTAACACTTTAAGATTTCTGGCAGCAGACCAGGTAGAGAAGGCTAAATCCGGTCATCCCGGTTTCCCTCTGGGTACTGCTCCCTTGATGCATACTATTTGGGATCGTTTCATGAGCTACAATCCCGCTAATCCGGAATGGTTCAACCGCGACCGTTTCATTTTAAGCCCTGGCCACGGCAGTGCGCTGATGTACGCTATGCTCCATGTTGCCGGCTACGACCTGCCTATGGAGGAGCTGAAAAACTTCCGTCAATGGGGCTCTAAGACTGCAGGCCATCCTGAGCGCGGTCTCACTCCTGGCGTTGATGTATCTACTGGTCCCTTAGGTCATGGCTTTGCTATGGGTGTTGGCTTTGCTATGGCAGAGGCTATGCTGGCTGCTCGCTACAACAAGCCTGATTTCCCTGTGGTTAACCACTATACCTTTGGTATTACCTCTGACGGTGACCAAATGGAGGGCGTTTCTGGTGAAGCTGCTTCTCTGGCTGGCACCCTGGGCTTAGGTAAATTAATTTACTTATATGATGACAATAAGATTACTATTGAAGGCTCTACTGATATTGCCTTTAGTGAAGATGTGGAAATGCGCTTTAAGGCCTATGGCTGGCAGGTGCTGCGCGTAGCTGATTCCGAGGATATTGAGGCTATGGCAGCTGCTATCGAAGAGGCGAAGGCTGATACCATGCATCCCTCTCTGATTATTGTGCGTACCCATATCGGCTATGGTTCTCCTAAGCAAGACCAGGCTTCCTGTCATGGTGAGCCCCTGGGCGCAGAAAATCTGGCTGCTACCAAGGCTAAGGCTGGCTGGGACCATGAAATGTTCTATGTTCCTGCAGAGGTTAAGGAGCACTATGCAGCTAAGCTGCCGCTCTGTGCTGAGGCTGAGGCTAACTGGAACTCCCTCATGCAGGACTATGCTATGTGCTATCCTGAGCTGGCTGCTGAGCTGGCAGACCGCATTGCCGGCAAGGTTGAGGTTGACCTTGCTGCTTTAGAGGCCATCTTCAAGGACACCGACAAGACTGCTACCCGTGCAGCCTCTGGTGATGTTATCCAAAAGCTGGCTGCTATGGTGCCTGCTTTAGTGGGTGGCTCTGCTGACTTAGGCCCCTCTAACAAAACTGTCATTAAGGCTGAAAAATACTTCTCTAAATTAGACCGTAAGGGCCGTAACATTCACTTTGGCGTGCGTGAGCATGCTATGGGCACTATTTTAAATGGTATTACCCTGCATGGCGGCTTCATTCCCTTCGGCGGCACCTTCCTGGTATTTGCAGACTTCCTGCGTCCTACCGTGCGTTTAGCTGCTTTAATGGGCATTCAATCCATTTTCGTACTGACCCATGACTCCATCGCTGTAGGCGAGGATGGTCCTACGCACCAACCTATCGAAACCACCATGGGCCTGCGTATTATCCCCAATGTTTCTGTAATTCGTCCTGCTGATGCTCTGGAAACTGCAGCTGCTTGGAAAATGGCTGTTGAGCAAAAGACTAAGCCCACCTGCTTATTGCTGTCCCGTCAAAACCTGCCCACTCTCCACGAGTACGCAGCTGCTGTACACGAGGGCGCTGTCAAGGGTGCTTATGTACTGAGCCCGGCTGAGAATGCTAAGGTTATCCTCATTGGTACCGGCTCTGAGGTTGAGCTGTGCCTGAAGGCGCAAAAGGCTCTGGCTGCTGAGGGTATTGCTGCTTCTGTTGTCTCCATGCCGTCCTGGGATCTCTTTGAAGCTCAAAGCGAAGAGTACAAGGCAAGCGTTCTGCCTAGCGGCGTAACCAAGTTTGCTGTTGAGGCTGGCGTTCCTTATGGCTGGTCCAAGTACACTGGTGACGAAAAGAATGTTCTGGGCATTACTACCTTCGGTGCTTCTGCTCCCGGTGGAGTTGTCATGGATAAATACGGCTTTAATGTAGAGAATCTGGTTGCTAAGGTTAAGGCTGTTTTATAAGCGGATTTAGAAAACACTGTAAGCTCTTTTAAAGCAATTTATAAGCTTATGTGCTAAAAAGCAAAGCGTTTTAAGCTGTTTAAAATCTTATCTTCAAAAATTAGGGTTGCTATCTAGCGGTAGCAGCCCTTTTTATATTTGTCATTAATTGTTGTGTTGAGGTAAGAGATAGTTGGTAGCTGCTCTGTAATAAAACAATTAAAGAACAGCCATTTTGCGTATATGCAATAATATAGAAGGTATAAGCTTGTATCAAAATGGATAGAAAACAATCTAAATTATTATGTTGTGAGGATAGTAAGCGTGGCTCTGCTCTATGATAAATTATATAGCAACAGTCATTAATTCTTGCGTGGAGATAAAGGATAGGGTATAATAAAATATTATATATAAGTATTGTCTTAAAAGCTTTCACAAAAGGAGGATTGTTTAATGACTTTAGAGATAAATAGCCTGGTACATGGCTTTAAGGTACTGCGTCACGAAATGGTAGAGGAGCTGCAATGTGCAGCCTATATGCTAGAACATATCAAGAGCGGTGCTCGTTTATTATATTTAGCTGCAGATGATGATAACAAGGTGTTTCAAATTGGCTTTCGTACACCCCCAGAGAGTGATAACGGCGTGCCTCATATTATGGAGCACTCTGTGCTGTGTGGCTCTCGTAAATACCCCTTAAAAGAGCCCTTTGTAGACCTCGTCAAGGGCAGCCTGAATACCTTCCTCAACGCTATGACCTATCCGGATAAGACGGTCTATCCTGTGGCTAGCCGTAATGCCAAGGACTTTCATAACCTGATGGATGTCTACCTAGATGCGGTTTTCTATCCTGATATTTACAAGAATCATTTTACCCTGCGCCAGGAGGGCTGGCACTACAATCTGGACTCTGTAGAGGGTGAGCTCAGCTATAACGGCGTTGTTTATAACGAAATGAAAGGCGTATATTCCTCTGCGGATGCCTTTTTGGAAAGAGAGGCTATGCAGGCTCTTTTTCCCGACAACTGCTATCGCTTTGAAAGCGGTGGTCTGCCTGAGGCTATCCCTGAGCTGAGCCAGGAGCAATTTGAAGCCTTCCATACCACCTACTACAGCCCTGAGAATAGCTATCTCTATCTCTATGGTGATATGGATATCGAGGAAACCCTGGCTTATTTAGATGCTGAATATTTGTCTAAATATACCAAGACCGGCAAGATAAATTCTGCTATTCCTTTGCAAAAGCCCTTGGAGCGTACCGCAGACATCATTGCTACCTATCCAATAGCAGCGGGCGAAGACACTGCTGGCAAAACCTATCACGAGCTGAGCATTGTAACGGGCAAGGCAACAGACATTAAAACGGGTATTGCCCTGCGTTTATTGGAAAATGT
>JAEDNJ010000176.1 GCA_016302525.1 Phascolarctobacterium sp.
AAATTGACTTAGCTTAATGAGAGGCCCGCAAGGGCTCGGCTTAATGATGGAGGAAATTCATGACAGATACTATTACAGGCTTAAATAGACAGCAGGCTGATGCGGTGCTGAGCACCGAAGGCCCTATGCTCATTTTGGCGGGTGCAGGCAGTGGCAAGACGAAGGTGCTGACCTGTCGCATTGCCCATCTTTTGGAGCTGGGCGTGCGCCCCTATCGCATTTTGGCGATAACCTTTACCAATAAGGCGGCAGCAGAAATGCGCGAGCGTGTCGATAAAATGGTGGGAGCAGCGGCTAGAGATGTGTGGCTCTTTACCTTCCATGCTTTTTGTGCGCGCCTTTTGCGGATGGATATTGATAAGCTGCCGGGGTATAATACTAATTTTGTTATCTACGATACGGCTGACCAAAAGAACCTGATGAAGCAGGTGCTGAAGGAGCTCAACATAGATGAAAAGGAAAGCAGTATGCTAGCCTTTGTGAGCAGGGCCAAGAATATGCTGGTTACGGCCCAGCAGGCTTTGGCGGCAGCAGATAATTTTCACGACAAGCGCCTGGCAACTGCTTATGATGCTTATCAAAGGAAGCTGCGTGCTAATAATGCTGTGGACTTTGACGATTTACTCATGCTGGCGCTGGAGCTGTTGAGCAAGAATGAAGAGGTGCGCGCCAAGTATCAGCAAAAGTTCGATTATGTGCTGGTGGACGAGTATCAGGACACGAACAGGGTGCAGTATAAGCTGACTAAGCTTTTGGCGGCTCAGCATAAAAATATCTGCGTTGTGGGCGATGCGGACCAAAGCATTTATGGCTGGCGTGGTGCCGACATTCGCAACATTTTGGACTTTGAAAAGGATTATCCTGAGGCGCAGCTGGTGAAGCTGGAGCAAAACTATCGCAGCACGCAGCATATCTTGGACGCGGCTAATGCGGTGATTGAAAATAACAGCGGCCGCAAGAAAAAGGAGCTGTGGACAGATAGGGGCGCAGGCGTGAAGCCTGTTTACTACGAGGCGCAGGACGAAAAGGACGAGGCTCGCTTTGTCGTAGAGCGGATGCAGGAGCTGCAGCGCCAAAAGGGTCTGTCCTTGGGGCAGATGGCAGTGCTGTATCGCACTAATGCGCAGTCGCGTGTGTTCGAGGAAATGCTGGTTAAGAGCGGCATGAGCTACAGCCTTGTAGGGGGCACGAAATTCTATGACCGCTTGGAAATCAAGGATGTGCTGGCTTATTTGCGGGTTATTCACAATCCTAATGACAGCCTGAGCCTGCTGCGGATTATCAATGTGCCTAAGCGTGGCATAGGCAATGCTACTATCGAAAAGCTGCAGGCCTACGGCGCAGCCAACGACATGAGCCTCTTTGAGGTTTTAAGCTCAGCCGAGGACGTGCCAGGCTTGAGCCCTCGCTTTAAGACTAAGCTGGATGATTTGAGCAGTCTTGTTTTCGATTTGATGGGCGCGGCGCAGGAGGCTTCTACTAAGGAGCTGCTGCAGGCTGTGCTAGAGAGAACCGGCTATTTGGAGCAGCTAGAGGCAAGCTCTGACCCGCAGGATGAAAGCAGGGTGGAGAACCTAGAGGAGCTGCTGAGTGTAGCGGAGGATTTTGCTAAGGACTGCGAAAAGAATAATATCGAGGATAACCTGACAAATTTCTTGGAGCACGTTGCCTTGGTGAGCGATATTGACAGCGCCGACCTTAAGGAGGAAAGCGTAACGCTCATGACACTACACTCTGCTAAGGGGCTGGAGTTTCCTGTAATCTTCCTTGTAGGCATGGATCAGGGCGTATTTCCTAGCTCCCGCTCTTTGTACAATGATGTGCAGATGGAGGAGGAGCGCCGTTTGTGCTATGTGGGCATTACCCGTGCAGAAAAATATCTTTATCTAACGCACGCTAATGTGCGGACACTCTATGGCCAAACCAGTGGCTTTAGACCCTCGCAATTCATAGCAGAGATTCCTGCTAAGCTGCTAGATGTATACAAAAGAGCGACAGCAGCTAGCTCTGGCTATAGTCAAAGAGCTGTACGGGCCGAGACAGCAGTACAAAAGGCTCAGCGCCCTACTGGCACCTGGTCTGTAGGCGCTCATTCCAGCTTTGTGCCCAAGGAAAACAGTATCAAGACGAGCTTTGCCGTAGCCGACAAGGTTGTACACAGCAAGTTCGGCACAGGCACAGTCATTGCTGTTAAGGATGTAGCTGGCGGACAAGAGGTGAAGGTGGCCTTTGAGAGCGCTGGAATCAGAAGCCTGATGACACAATATGCTGTTTTAAAAAAGCTGTAGAGAGCTAAAACAAGAGCCTGAGCTAAGCTTATGCTTAGAAGCAGGCTCTTATTTTTTGGCTGTTGTACCAGCCTTTGGGTTGATGTTTTGCAAATCTTGCTGATGAGGTTATGCAATGAAGATGGCTGACACATAGTCCGCTACTACTGCTGTGTCATGCGTAAAGGTGCCGCTGCCCTGAAATTTAATAGTGCTATTACTGAATACTATACCATTGATTTTGCAGTTTTTGCCAATATTCACATTGCCCTTGGCAATAATGAGGGCGTTGCTGAGACTGACATTATCCTGCAGGGTGATAGATTCATTACTAATGAGAACTATTCGGTCAGGGGCACAGAAATTTCTTTGAAGCACAAGGCTTTTAGTGCAGGCAATCAAGGCCTTACCCTTTGTTGTAGGGGCCGTTCCTGAATAGGTAAGCGTTGCTGCCTGCTTTAAGTAGGTACAGTTGTTGGCAAAGCCGTTTTCGTGAATAGACGGCATTTCTAAGTAAATACCTGCCTTGTTGGACAGAAAGCTTATTGCTGGCATTGTAAAACCTCCCGTGCTTGTATATAGGCTGCTATCAGTAAGATATTCTGTGCCAGTGGGAATGTATTTACTTATAAACATATAGTCTCTTCCGAGACTTTGCAGCTCCTGTGATGGATGGAAGCCTAGACGATAAAGCTTGTGGCTGGCGTTGCTGGAATAAACCTGGGCTGAGTAATAGTCAAAGCTTTGGTCGTCACTAAAAATGTGTTGTCCTGCTATGCTCTGCTCCTGCTGCGTAGCAGGGTTGGTATAGGTGAAGCTAAATTCACCTGCTTCGGGCTGCTGAGCAAGCAGCCAGTGCATGA
>JAEDNJ010000177.1 GCA_016302525.1 Phascolarctobacterium sp.
CCTGGCACCTAAGCTACTTTGACCGCACTGACAAAGACTATGCCTTGCACACCCTTTTGCAGAGCCTAGCACAAAAGCAAAAGCTAGGCCTTTGGGCAAGGGCTTTCCCTATAGCCCCATGGCAATGGCGGCAAAGAAAAAACGCTGAGCAAAATGACAAGCTCAGCGTTTTTTTGTTAGCGTAAAATTAATAGTAAAAATTTTTCTAAAAAGTGTGCAACTTCTTATTGCAATTCAAGATTTTTATCATAATATAAAAAGAGCCTGGTATTTCACAAGCCCTTTAAAAAACACTTTTCAACTAATTTTGAACAGCTTAATTTATTCTCAGCAGGGAGGCCAGCCTAAAGCCTTGCCGCCGATAAGATGAATGTGCAAATGCTTAACGGTTTGTCCACCCTCATCACCAGTGTTGATAACTAGACGGAAGCCCTTCTCTGCTACACCAAGAGAAGCAGCAATTTCCTTAACCTTGCTCAGCATATAAGCAACCAATTCAGGAGCAGCCTCGGTTACATCCTGCGCATGAGTCTTAGGCACTAAGAGTACATGTACAGGAGCTGCAGGAGCCAAATCCTTGAAAGCAATCATCTTTTCATCCTCATATACCTTACTAGAGGGAATGTCACCCTTAGCAATTTTACAAAAAATGCAATCCTCAGCCATTGTTTTTACCACCTAGCTTTATAGAGTAGTAGTTATTTTAGTCCCTCTCCAAGGACCTTTCTTTAAAGTATAATTCTCTATCGAGAGGCAAAATCCTGCCAGCTTAGGAAATTAATTCACCAGTAAGCCAATCATCCACGATGCCGGTGAGCTTCACTCTACGAATTTCTCCAGCTAATTCCTTAGAACCAAGGACAACCACGCGCATATAGGGACCGCATAAGCCTTCAATATGCTTGTCATCTACAGGCTGCTCAAAAAGCACCTCTGCCTCGCTGCCTACGACAGCCTCTAAAGCCTTTAGCTGCAGCTCCCTATCAACAACACCTAGGCGTTTAGCACGCTCCTCCTTGACGCTGTTAGGAATTTGCTCCATAGCTGCTGCAGGAGTGCCCTTACGCATGGAATAGGGGAAAATATGCATCTTAGCAAAGCCACATTCCTTAGCAAAGGTCATAGTGGTGAGAAAATCCTCTTCTGTCTCACCGGGGAAGCCCACAATAACATCTGTCGTAATTGCCACATCCGGCAAAGCAGCTCGAATCTCTGCTAACAAGCTGCGGAACTTAGCAGTGTTATAGGGTCTATGCATAGCCTGCAAAATCTTATCACAGCCACTTTGCAGGGGCAAATGCAGATGGCGCTGCAGGCGACTGTCTTTCTGCATAAGCTCTAAAAGTCGATGCTCAACCTCCACGGATTCCAAAGAGCCTAATCTCAGTCGTTCTATGCCCGGCACACTCAAGGCCGCCTCTACCGCATCAGCAAGGGTCAGCTTAATGCCCTCCTTAGCCAGCTCTTTGCCATAGCAGCCTAAATGTATACCAATGAGCACAACCTCCTTATAGCCAGCAGCTACCAGCTTAGCAATCTCCTCTTTAATGCTCGCTAAGCTACGAGAACGCAAGGGGCCACGCGCAAAGGGAATAATACAATAGGTGCAATATTGGTTGCAGCCCTCTTGAATCTTTAAAAAGGCTCTGGTCTTGTCGGTCTCTGTACCTACGCCCAGCTCTTCAAATTTGGTATCCACTGTCATCTGCTGCACATTGTCAAGAATTTGCTCCTGCTTATGGGTAAGAGCCTGCTCCACCAGCTCCACAATACGGCCACGCTCTTGATTGCCGATGATAACGTCAACACCCTCAATAGCCTTGACCTCATCTCTGGCGGTTTGGGGATAACAGCCTGTTACCACAGTTAAGCTTAAGGGCTGCTTGCGCACAGCACGATTAATAATTTGTCTTGATTTGCGCTGTCCTTCGTTGGTAACAACGCAGGTATTGATTAAATAAACATCAGCCTGCTCCGTAAAGGGCACCACCTCATAGCCAGCAGCACGAAAAATGCTCTCCATGCTTGCAGTGTCTGCCTGATTCACCTTGCAGCCTAAGGTATAAAAAGCAATTCTTCTCATTCTAAAAGTTTAAATCTCCATTCAAGTAATTCTCTGTCAGCCTAGGTCGCCAGTTTCATAGAAAATAGCGCTCATGGCCACGAGACCAGCAGTTTCGGCCCGCAGAATCCGCTTTCCCAAAGACACGGGAATAGCTCCTGCTGCCTTAGCCAGCTCTAGCTCCTTAGGACTAATGCCGCCCTCGGGGCCAATTATGAGCAGTAGCTCCTTAATTCCACCAGCCTGCTCTGCTGCCTGCAAAGCCTCCTTTAAGCTCATGCGGTCCTCACACTCATAGGCAATAAGCTTCGTGCCACAGCTATTGCTAGCCAAAAGCTCGGCCATAGTCTGCAGCTTAGCAACCCTGGGAATCATGTCTCGCTTACTCTGCTTCGCCGCTGCCTCAGCAATCTTCTGCCAACGCTCCACCTTTTTCTCTGCCTTGGAGCCATCCAAACGCACCACGGAATGCTCCATAGCCACTGGCACTAAGGCCGTAGCCCCTAGCTCGACAGCCTTTTGGAAGATAAAATCCATCTTCTCGCCCTTAGCAAGACCCTGGGCTAAAGTAATCTTCACCCTAGGCTCATGGAGCTCTGCAATAGTCTCAAGGCAGTGCACGCTGACACATTCTCCGTCAATAGCGACAACCTCAGCTAAAGCCGTAATGCCGTCATCGCTAACAACCTGCAGCCTATCGCCTGGCTGCATTCGCAGCACCTTGCTGATATGCCGCGCATCACCGCCGACAATCTGCATCTTTTCCGCATATTCCTTCTCAACAAAAAATCTATGCATCAAACATCCCCCAACAAACTAACTACATCTTGACAACTCTAGATGGTGCTTACAGTAGAGTTTTCCCACTTTAACTTCTAACTTAACACAAACTCGCTGTAGGTGCCAGATAGCTAGGAAAGACAAGTCTGGAACCGCAGGCGTACTTTTTGGTACGTCGAGGATTACAGACGTAGTCTTGACAACGCTAGATGGTGCCTACAGTAGAGTTTTCCCACTTTAACTTCTAACTTAACACAAACTCGCTGTAGGTG
>JAEDNJ010000178.1 GCA_016302525.1 Phascolarctobacterium sp.
CAGGATACTCTTAAACCCTCCTATAGCAGCATTGATATTGGTCGTGCGGCCCTGCAAATTGCTATTACCAGCTCGCGCCCAGAGGAAAATGCTGTAAAGGAATTGCTCCTAAAAAAAGGCATTAAGGCTACGGCAGTTGACTTTGGCGGTGAATTTATTACCTCCATTGTAAAGATTGTCGAGCGTGCTGTGGTTGCTGCTGAGCGTCAGGGCCTTGTTTCTAATACGCACGTGGGCGCTGGTGCTGTAGCTGGTGCAGCTCACGAGGCCTTGGAGCAGGCTAAAATGAAGGCCATCGGCTTTAATGTAGGTGGTAAGATTGGCCTTGCCCGTAGCGGTGAGCACCTTTGTGTAGCAATTTTTATGGGCGTAGGTGTTTTAAACCTCAATGAAATGTGCGTGGGTATGGCGCACCGTTCTCTTGCTAGTGATGAATAAGCTTTTCCCTCTGTCAGTCTTGGCAGAGGGATTTTTGTTTGCAGGTTTATTTTTCCGCCCAGACTATGGCATAGTGAGGCTGTTTTTGGTATAATTGTGCTTAGTAGATTAGCTTATAAATATTTATAGATAGATAAGAATGAGAGGTTGGGTGCATAATGAATATCATGGATATAATTGGTCCGGTTATGATTGGACCTTCTAGCTCCCATACGGCTGGCGCTGTAAGACTAGGCTTGATGGCAAAAAGCATTTTGGGCTCTCCCGTAGCGGAGGCAGACATTTTTCTGCATGGCTCCTTTGCGGAAACCTATAAGGGGCACGGCACGGACATGGCACTTTTAGCAGGGCTGATGGGCTGGAGTACAGAGGATGAGCGTATTCCTGAGGCTATGGATTATGCTAAGGCGGCAGGGCTGCACTACCAATTCAACAAGGCAGATTTAGGCTCGCTGACACATCCTAACACGGTGCTGTTTAAGCTGCGCGGTCAAGAGGGCAATAGCATTGAGGTGACAGGCTCCTCGATTGGCGGCGGCCAGATTATGGTGACTAATATTGACGGTATGGATGTCGAGGTTTCGGGCAAGCTGCCTGCCCTCATCACCACCCATATTGATAAGCCGGGTGTTATCAACATGATTTCCGGCATTTTAGCCTATAATCACATTAATATCGCAACTATGCGCTTATTCCGTGACGAGGAAAGCGGCGTGGCTTCTCTTTTGATTGAGTGCGACCAGGAGGTTCCAGAGCAGGTTGTAAGCATGGTTGCGCATTTGGACGGCATCTGTAGTGTTCGTTCTATCCATAAGCTGCTGTGAGGTGCAAGAGATGAAAAAAGAACGGTTATCTTTACAGGAAATGATAGATGCTGCAACAGGCTTGCAGATAAGCATGGATGAATATTTAATCGACTGGAATATGCGCAAGCTGTATTGCTCGCAGGAGGAAATGCTAGCTAGGATGCAGACCATGCTTGAGGTGATGGAAAAATCCATAGAGCGTGGCTTACAGGGCGGCAGGTCCCATAGCGGCTTAACAGGTGGTGCAGCCAAAAAGTATTACGAGGCTCAGCATGACAGCTGTATTTTGGGCGAGCTGGGGCACACTGCCGTTGCCTATGCGATGGCGGTGGGAGAATGTAATGCGGCCATGGGCCGTATTGTGGCTGCTCCTACGGCGGGAGCGAGTGGGGTACTGCCAGGCGTTTTCTTTGCTCTCAAAAAGCACAAGGGCTTAAGCGAGGTACAGCTGCAGCGCGGTCTGGTGGTGGCTGGCACTATTGGCCTAGTCATTGCCGAGCGTGCTTCCCTTGCAGGGGCAACAGGCGGCTGTCAGGCTGAATGTGGCAGTGCCGCTGCTATGGCGGCTGGTGCGGCTGTGAGTATGCTGGGCGGCAGTCCTAAGCAGGTGGGTGATGCTGTGGCTATCGTTTTTAAAAATGTACTAGGTCTGGTGTGTGACCCTGTGGCTGGTCTCGTTGAGGTGCCCTGTATCAAAAGAAATGGCTCCTGCGCTCTGCAGGCACTTTTGGCAGCAGAACTGGCTCTCTCTGGTGTGGGCAGCTTTATTCCCCCAGATGAGGCTATTGATGCTATGAAGAGTGTAGGCGATTGCCTGCCCTGCGGACTTAAGGAAACTGCTGGCGGTGGCATGGCTACTGTACCGACGGCTCTGGCTTGGGCTAAGGAATACTTTGCACAAGAAAAATAGAAAATTATTGCTAAAACAACCTTCTTGGTATATAATCAAGGTGGTTGTTGAGCCCTAAGTTTATAAAGAACCCATTAATATTTTACGGGAGGAATTTAAAATGAAAGTAATTAGCACTAATAATGCTCCGAAGGCTTTAGGTCCCTATTCTCAAGCTGTTTGGTCCGGCAATAACCTGTATGTTTCTGGCCAAATTGGTATTAATCCGGAAACTGGCGCTTTAGTAGACGGCAGCATTGCAGAAGAAACCACCCAAATTATGAACAATATCGAGGCTATTCTCGAAGCTGCTCGCCTGAACTTTACCTTTGTTGTAAAAACCACCATCTATGTTACTGATATTCAATATTTTGATGCTGTGAACGCTGTTTATGGTCAATACTTCAAGACCGAGCCGCCTGCTCGTTCCTTCGTACAAGTAGCTGCTCTGCCGAAGGGTGCTCATGTAGAAATTGAGGTTCTGGCTATCAGATAATTAGCTAAGCAAAGCTCATATGAACAGGCTAAGCATTAGCCAAGCAAAGGCTTAGGCAAATAGACTAGTGATTTGCCATGCAAGAGCTCTTGTTAATAGGTAGAGCTTTTCTTGCTGGCTAGTAGTTGTGTAAAGAAATTAGCACTTTTGCTGTGTTTTTGTAAAAAAACGCTTGACGAAGTAATATTTCTATAGTATAATAGCGTCTGTTACTAAGCTTATTTAGTTAAGATTATGGTGGCTTTGGTGAAGTGGTAACACGGCGGATTGTGGCTCCGTTATGCAAGGGTTCGATCCCCTTAAGCCACCCCACTTGTAACACATTTGAATAGGGGCATAGCCAAGTCGGTAAGGCACGGGACTTTGACTCCCGCATGCGTAGGTTCGAGTCCTGCTGCCCCTGCCAAGTGATTCACTAGCTCAGTCGGTAGAGCACCTGACTTTTAATCAGGGTGTCCGGGGT
>JAEDNJ010000179.1 GCA_016302525.1 Phascolarctobacterium sp.
TAAAGGCCTATTTAAATACCATGGGTATAAATCCTGATATGGTTATGGAGGAACAGGCTACTTATGGGAAATAGGTGCTGTTGTTTTTAGCGCTTGTTCACTATTTTGGGTTGATAATATTAATATATATGTCGCTTTGTAAGACTGGATGGATGTTTCCGCCAGTCTTTTTATTATGCGAAAACTACAAAAAAACAGAGCAGATTAGACTTTCGACTAATCTGCTCTAGTGCTTATTGTGTATTGCTTATTTCGGCAGTCTTTTTGCTAAGATGTCTTTGACCTGGGCGTTGACACGCTTTACGCCTTCAAGGGCAACGGATTTGTTGCCGATTTTGCCAAGCATAACGGTAGTCTTGCCCTGCTCGGTAATTTCACCATTGTATAAGGTGCGGTTACGCTTCATGTCGATGATTTTTATAGGAGCATTAACGATGGCAGATTTACCCTTACTGAAAACGGTGGCCTTGGATTTTGTCGTAATGGGCTCAATTTCGAGATAAACAAAATAATCAAGGTTTTCGTCTGCAAGAGCTTCAATGATGTCTGCGCGCTCAGCAGTAGCCAGGTCCTCCAAACCGAAATCAATCAGCTTGTCTATAAAGGTGAGACCATCAATATACTGATAATTGTCGCTGTTGATACATTCGTGAAGGTTTTCTAAAACAAATTTATCAATACGCTTGTTGTAGGTGGTCTGAGCATCATTGACATAAACAACGCCAACCCTGGGCAACAGAGCAATGCGCTCCTGTTCAGCCTTAGCCTGAATAGCAGCCTGGCGCTTCTCGCTAAAGGTGCGGTAGTCGGCTGGCTCATCAGCAAAGGCAGTAGCACAGCCTAAAAGAGTAAACAAGGTAAGCAGCAAGAGAAGAAGCTTTTTCATAGAATAATTCTCCTTTTAGAGGGCCGCTAGCTCTTGCAGGCTGCTCATGCTTTGAACACCAATTTTGCTTTTAATAAGCTTGCCGTCACGGAACAGCAGGATGCTGGGAATGCTCATAATTTGGTATTCAGAGGAAAGCTCCATATTGTCGTCAACATTGATTTTGACAACCTTGACATTGGGATTTGCTTCGGCAAATTTTTCTAAAATAGGTCCTTGCATACGGCAGGGGCCACACCAGGAAGCCCAAAAGTCGGCAATAACAGGAACCTTTGCTTCTAAAACCTCTTGTTGAAAGTTTGCTTGAGTTACTTCTAATAACATGATTTATCCCTCCTTAGTAGGATTATAGTTGATTTGCTATTTATATTCTATCATTTTTTCTCCTGTTACACAAGCAGCACAAGCACAAGGATTGAAAAATCTATTGTCAGCCTGCTGCTTCTATAGTATAATAGGGCAAATTTCCTTTGTTAATTAGATTATAGCTAGAAGCTGTGTTATTTGTGTGTTTATGTAAGGAGAAGCTATGGAATATATTGTTTATGGCGTTGCGGCTGTACTTGTCAGCTGCCTTGGCGTGGTGCTCACTATTTTTGATTTGCCTGGCAATACTTTAATGGTGCTTGCTACCCTTGCTCTAGCTGTTTTAACGCAGCCTGTTTTGGATATGCCCTATCTTGGCATGGTGTTGCTCGTATATTTATTAGGCGAGCTGTGGGAGGCCGGTATGTCCTTCTTTGGTATTAAAAAGGAAAAGGTTTCCTGGACCACTGTTTTTGTTATTGGCTTGGGCGGCTTTGTTGGCACTGTAGTGGGCACAGGACTTTTTCCGATTTTGGGCTCCTTTATAGGTGGCTGTATAGGCGCCTTTCTCGCTGCCTTTGGCTTTACTTATCTAAAAAGTGGCAACAAAAAGGATGCTCTACACCTTGCCTGGCAAGCTGCTAAGGTGCGGTGTTTGGCTATGCTCGGCAAAATGACCGCAGGCTTTGTCTTAGCTTTCTTTTTAGTAAAGCTTGCCTTTAGCAGATAAAAAATGTATAACTTTATATTTTTGTCTGTTTGGTAGAGAATAATATACTGCTAATTTATGCTTGCACGCAGAAATTTAGTATAAACATAAATTTTTGCGTGCAATTTGTCTTTAAATATAGTACAATATAAGCTATAACTAATCAAAAGATTGCAAGGAGATAATAGTGATGACAGAAGAAAAGCTGGCTCAGGAGGCTTTGGATAAAAAGGCCCAGGAGCTGTTAGAGGAAAAAGATTCTGATGCGCGTATGCGTACCTATAAAGGCCCGTTGGCAAAGATTATCGTTGTCCTACTGTGTCTGTGGGCTGCCTTTCAGATTTATTATACCACCATTGGCGCTATTAGCGCGATTAATCTGCGCGCGGTGCATTGTATCTTTTTAATGTTCTTTACCTTTATGCTTTTTCCTACTTATAAAAAGGAAAAGAGAGTGCGCACTCTGCCGCCTCTGTGGGACATAGTCTGCATGGTGCTGACTGTAGGCACCTTTGGCTATTTAATTCTTAATTATCCACGCATAGCTATGACGGGAGGCCGCATAGACGACATCGAGGTCGTGATTGCGGGTGTCGCTCTGCTGCTCGTTTTTGAGGCAGCACGCAGGGCCTCTGGCAACCTTGCTATTTTGGCGCTCATCTTTTTGGGTTATAACTGGTTTGGCGAATATTTGCCAGGCTATTTAGGTCACAACGGCTTTATGCTTAAGCGTGTGCTCATTACTCAGTTTTGGGGCACTCAGGGCGTGCTGGGTACAGGTATCGGCGTATCTGCTACCTATATTTTCCTCTTTGTCTTATTTGGCTCCTATCTAAAATACAGTGGCTTTTCCAAGTTTATTAATGATTTTTCTCTGACCTTGGTGGGTCAGACACCTGGCGGTCCTGCTAAGGTGGCCGTGCTGGCTTCTGGCCTAATGGGTATGATTAACGGCTCTGCTGTTGCCAATGTTGCTACTACTGGCACCATTACCATACCTTTGATGAAGCAAACTGGCTACAAAAAGGAGTTTGCTGGCGCTGTGGAAGCAGTTGCTTCTACGGGTGGACAATTCTGTCCGCCGATTATGGGCGCTGTGGGCTTCGTTATGGCAGAGTTCCTGGGTATAAGCTATACCAAGGTTATGCTGGCTTCTATTGTACCAGCCTTCCTCTATTATTTTGGTCTGCT
>JAEDNJ010000180.1 GCA_016302525.1 Phascolarctobacterium sp.
CAGAACTTTGCCAGAGAGCTAACCTTCGCAGTACATTCTGGGCACAGAATAAAGGCACGGTATTCACGCAGCTTCTTCTCAAAAAGCTCGAAAAACAGATTAACCTCTTGGTTCTCTGGCTTCCAGCTATAAATCTCCAAATGCTCCTTAATGGAATCCATAAGCACCTGCACGGTTTCGTCATCCATGGGCTGAATACAAACCTGCATAAACTTTTTCTTGTTATGGAATTTATACAATAAATGAGCCTCATCCACCTCATCCATGGTAACACCCATTTCGTTAATAACCAAAGCCGCAATTTGCCAAGCGGTGCGGTAATCCATTTCATAAACGCGGTTGTCAAAGCAGCCGCCAGCGCCATCTATTCTCATAAATTAACTCCTTTCGCCCTATCGAGCTCAGCGTATTGTACTTATACTGTTGATTATACTAAAATTTTGCCGTTTTGACAAGCAATTATAGCTTCGTCTCCTCAAGGCAAAGAAAAAGCGATAGCCAGCTAGCTACCGCTTAATTTGCTTATAAAGCTGCAATTTGCTCTTTAATACGTCTAAAGATTTCCTTAACGGGCAAAATCTCCTTGATTTTCCACATATTTGCACCCGTAAAGACAAGACCAGTAACCACATCGCCCTGCTGTGCTCTGCTTAAGGCTTTAATAATGCAGAAGTTGTGCTTGCATTTTTTCAGGCAGCCCTGGCAGCTTTCCGGCTTGGGAGCCAAGCCCTCAAGAGCCAGCTTAGAGAAAGGATTTAAAAAGGCTCTGCCCTTATAGCCTACGGGACTATCTATTTGCACAATATCGTCCTTGCTCATCTTCAGGTAGAACTCCTTCAGCTCCTTAGCGCCATTGGATTCCTCGCTGGCAGCAAAGCGGCTGCCCATTTGCACACCGCTGGCGTGCATTTTCAAGAGCTCTGCCACATCATTGCCATCTACAGCGCCACCAGCTGCAATAACGGGAATCTTTACAGCCTCTAAGACCTCAGGCAAAATCTCCTTAACGGAGCGTTGTGTGCCTAAGTGTCCGCCTGCCTCAGTGCCCTCGACAACAACAGCTGCTGCACCCAGCTTTTCGGCAATTCTAGCCAGCTTAGCAGAGGAAACGATGGGAACGATTTCTACATTATACTTTCTGCCAATTTCAAAAACATCACGGGAGAAGCCTGCGCCTGCAACAATCAGGTCAATCTTCTCCTGCGCGGCAGTAGTAACTAGATTTAAAAATTCACGAGCAGCAACCATGCAGTTAATGCCGATAATGCCCTTACCATTAGTCAGCTTGCGCGCATTGCGGATTTCATCACGCAGCTCCTCCGTGCTCATACCGGAAGCAGCAATTAAGCCAATACCGCCCTCATTGGCTACAGCTGCAGCTAAACGAGAGGTAGATAATCTAATAGCCATACCACCTTGAACAATAGGAATCTGAGCAACTAGCTTGCCAATTTTTAGTGTAGGTAAATTCATATAATATGCCTTCTTTCCTTCAAACTCACTTTATCAATCAAACAATCAGGATGTTATCTATTTTTTATATCCACTAAAATAACATCATTCAGTATAATAGTAAAGCGAATATGTTAACTATACATTTAATTAGCAGCATATTCGTAAATTAAGCGTTCAATTAAATAGAAAGGGCAGAGTAAAAGCTACTCTGCCGCAAAAACACTATCTAAATTCTTATTCTAATTCTCTCAAAAAGGCTTCCATGCCATCCATAGCCCGCTTGATATTCTCCAGCGAATTAGCATAGGCAATGCGCACCTTGCCTGGAGCATAGAAGGCCGAGCCTGGCACGAGGGCAATAAGCTTTGCCTCTAGGAGCAGCCTGCAAAAGTCAATGTCATTTTTCAGTTCCTCCCCCTGATAGCTTTTTCCTAGCACGGAGCTAATGTCGAGCAAAGCATAAAAAGCACCCTTAGGCACAACACAGCTAAGGCCCTGTAGCCTCTGCAAGCGTTCTACAAGATAAAGCCTTCGCTGAGCAAATTCCTCTACCATAGCCGCTAAAGCCTCCTGAGGGCCCTCTAGCGCTGCTACAGCTGCCTTTTGGGTTATGGAGTTCACCGAGGTTACACTCTGGCTCTGCAGCTTATTAATGGCGTCTATGACCTCCTTAGAGGCAGCGGCATAGCCCAGACGCCAGCCTGTCATCGCATAAGCCTTAGAAAAGCCATTGATAGTGACAGCGAGCGCCTTCACCTCTGGGGAAATAGAAGCAATGGAAAAATGCTCTTCGCCATCATAGATGAGCTTTTCATAAATTTCATCGGCAATAATATAAAAGCCATGCTTCACTGCCAAAGCGGCTAAGGCTCTTAAGCTAGCCTCTTTATAGACTGCGCCTGTAGGATTGTTGGGCGTGCAGAGAATTAAAGCCTTGGTTCTAGGGGTAATAGCCCTTTCAATAGCAGCTACATCAAGGTCATAGCCCTGATTTACATCTGTCTCCACTAGCACAGGGGTGCCACAAGCCAGCTTCACAATCTCCGTATAGCTCACCCAGCAGGGAACGGGCACGATAACCTCGTCTCCAGGCCCTACAAGGGCCATAACGGCATTAAAAATAGACTGCTTAGCCCCAGCTGCCACGCTAATTTCCGCTACATCATAGCTGACATTATTATCCTGCTGTAGCTTTTTGGCAATAGCCTTGCGCAGCTCTAAAATGCCTGCTGTGGGCGTATACTTAGTAAAGCCCTGCTCCATAGCAGCAACAGCCGCTGCATTAATATATGCCGGGGTGTTAAAATCCGGCTCACCCACATTTAAGGAAATAATCTCTTTGCCTGCAGCACGCAGCTCTGCCACCTTATTGCTCACCACCGAGGTTGCAGATTCAGAGAAGCTCTTCATTCTCTCCGCTAACATCTATTTACCCTCCCTATAATAATGGCTCTACACCATTTTCTCATGTATTCATTATTTTAAACAGCTTGCATGAGCTTTATAATACATTCCAAGCTCCAAAAAAACACTTAGAGTTTAAAGGCTTTTGCTTACTCTAAAATGCTGCCTAGGAAACTAGCCTTGAGCTTACAACAGCTCAAAGGGTGCAAGTATAGTTTTTAATCTTCT
>JAEDNJ010000181.1 GCA_016302525.1 Phascolarctobacterium sp.
AAGCTGCAATTTGGTGCCATGGTAGCCAAGAACACAGATAACCACGAAACTGCCTTCTCTGTTTCTATTGACCATGCAGATACGACTACTGGTATTTCTGCTTATGAGCGTGCCTACACCATGAAAAAATGCGCTGAGGAGGGTGCTCAGCCGGGCGATTTCCGTCGTCCTGGCCATTGCTTCCCCCTGCGAGCTCGTGAGGGTGGCGTGCTGGTACGCATTGGCCACACGGAGGCTACCGTAGACCTGTGCAAGCTGGCTGGCTTAAAGCCCGTTGGCATTTGCTGCGAAATCATGAAGGATGATGGCCACATGGCCCGTACTCCTGATTTAATCGAGTTTGCGCAAAAGCATGACATTGTCTTTATCACTGTAGCAGCCTTGGTTGCTTATCGTAAGAGCCACGAAAAGATGGTGCATAGGGTAGCTGAGGCAGATTTGCCCTCTAAATACGGTCATTTCAAGATTATCGCTTATGAAAACGATTTGAACAGCCTCTGTCATGTAGCCATTGTTAAGGGTGAGGTTGCTGGTAAGGAGAATGTGCTGGTGCGTGTACACTCCGAGTGTCTCACTGGTGATGCCTTTGGTAGTCTGCGCTGCGATTGTGGAGACCAGCTGGCTAACGCTCTGCGCATGATTGAGAAGGAAGGCTGTGGCGCTGTGGTGTATATGCGCCAGGAGGGCCGTGGTATTGGTCTTGCAAACAAGATTCGTGCTTATGCTCTGCAGGACACCGGGCTAGATACAGTAGAAGCTAATGTTAAGCTGGGCTTTGCTCCCGACCTGCGTGACTATGGCCTAGGCGCACAAATCTTAGCAGATTTAGGTCTGAGCTCTATCCGTCTTATTACGAATAATCCTGCGAAGAGAAGCGGCTTGTCTGGCTACGGCATTACCATTACCGAGCGTGTACCCATCATTATTGCTCCTAACGAATTCAATGAGCATTACTTAGATGTAAAAGAAGAAAAGATGGGGCATAAGCTGCATGATGCTGGATGCAACTGCTGTAAATAAGTAAACTTAGAATATTAATAAGCTTAGTTTAATGATTTTGTTAAACTGTTATAAGCACAAATTAATTTAGACAGCATAAATATAAATAAACTTATTAAAGCTAATATAGTTTTAATAAGTTTAGATAGACTAAATAAATTAATAAATGCTAAGCTTACATTGTTCAAGTTTACAGAAAAACCTGTTAAGCTAATTTGAGAATATACTAAAAAAGTAATAGAGAAATTTTGTTAAGGCTTAAGCTTAGATAGATGTAAGAGCTTAAGTAAGAATGTTAAAGAAAGCTGAGGTAAAAAGATATGCAAGTTTTAGAAGGTAAATTGACTGCAAGAGGTATGAAGATTGCGATCGTGGCTGCTCGTTTTAATGAGTTTATTGTTAGCAAGCTGGTGAGCGGTGCTGTTGACTGCTTATTGCGCCATGAGGCTATTGATGAAGACATAACCCTTGCTTGGGTTCCCGGTGGCTTTGAGGTGCCTGTAGCTGCGAAAAAGCTGGCTGCAACTGGCAAATATGATGCTATTATCTGCTTAGGCGCTGTAATCCGTGGCGCTACCCCTCACTTTGATTATGTCTGCGCTGAGGCTTCTAAGGGCATTGCTCAGGTGAGCATGGAATACGGTCTGCCAGTAGCCTTTGGTATTCTCACCACCGACACCATTCAACAGGCTATTGAGCGCGCTGGCACTAAGGCTGGTAATAAGGGCGTAGACTGCGCTATGGCTGCTATGGAAATGGTTAATCTATTCAAAGAGATTAAATAATTTAGCGCCATGCTTGCGGTAATTGTTGCCATAAATTTGCCGGTAAAGCAGCTGTTTAGACAGTTTACTTATACCGTGCCCCCAGAGCTGGATTATGTGGATGTGGGCTGGCGGGTCATTGTTCCCTTTCATGGACAGACTGTAGAGGGCTTTGTCATTGGTCGCACCCCTCTGCCTACGGAGCCGAAGCTCTGCGCTAAACTAAAGCCTGTAACTGCTGTCTTGGGCAATAAGCCCTGGTTTAACGAGGAAATGCTGGCTACGGCTAAATGGCTGGCTCGCTATTATATGTGCAGCCTGGCTGAGGCCATGCGCCTCTTTGTTCCCGGTAAGAGCAGCATTAAAAGACAGGCTGTGCGTGATGAGCAGGGCAGGCTGCTTTATTACGCTTTTGAAGAGCGTTTAAAGGAAAAAACAGTGCTAGCCTATAGGCTCACTGTAGCTGGCAGGCAGGCCCTCGCCAAAGAGGGGAAGCTTTTAGCTCGCAGGGTGAAGGGGCAATATGCTGCCCTCGTGAGCTTGAGCAATCAGCAGGAGTTTTTGAGCGTGGCCGAGCTAAACGAACTAAAAATTAGCACTGGCGTTATCAAGGCTCTTTTAGAAAAGGGCTGGGTTGAGGCTGGTAAAAAGAGGGTGCTGCGCAATAGCTATAGCAAGCTGAGCGAGGTGGGGCAGGGACTAGAGCTGACCGACGAGCAAGAAAATGCTGTGGTGCAAATTAGCACTGCCATTCGTGAGCAGGTTAACAAATGCTTTTTGCTGCAGGGCATTACGGGCAGTGGCAAAACCGAGGTGTACCTGCGCTCGGCAGCTATGGCTGTGGCTCAGGGCAAGCAGGTGCTCATGCTGGTGCCGGAGATTGCTCTGACAGCCCAATTAGTAAAACGCTTTCAAGCCTGGTTCGGTAATAACATTGCTGTGGCTCACAGTAAGCTGAGCCAAAATGAACGCGGTGATGTGTGGCATAAAATGCGCACGGGTGAGGCACGCGTGCTCATTGGCGTGCGTAGTGCTGTTTTTGCTCCCTTTGAAAATCTGGGCCTAGTGATTATTGACGAAGAGCACGAAACCAGCTATAAGCAGGAGGAAAGACCCTGCTACCATGCTAGAGAGGTGGCTTTAGCTCGTTGTCGTCATTTAGGCGTGCCGCTTGTACTGGGTAGCGCCACTCCAGATATTTGTTCCTACTATGCTGCTCGTAGGGGGACCTATGTGCATTTACGCCTCACGAAAAGGCCAACAGGCAATACTCTGCCAGAGGTTAGCATTATAGATATGCGCCAGGAATTAAAGGAGCGCAA
>JAEDNJ010000182.1 GCA_016302525.1 Phascolarctobacterium sp.
AGAACATCCTCCTTTTCCACAGCATAAAGATGGAGAAGAGGGCTACAGAGAGGGCCAGCCCCAGGACGATAAAGAAGCCGTAGGGATTTTCTGCAAAGGGAACGGGCACGTTCATACCCCAAAGACCAGAAATCAAGGTGGGAATAGCAATGATGATGGTAACGGAGGCTAGGAATTTCATGACAAGGTTCAGGTTGTTGCTGATAATGCTGGCAAACACTTCAATCATGCTGTTTAAGATGTGGCTATACATCTCAACCATTTCTACAGCCTGCTTATATTCAATGATAACATCATCCTGCAGGTCCTCGTCCTCTTCGTAGATTTTTACCAGACCATGAGAGGCAGCAGCATTGCGCAGGCGCATCAGTCTTTCCATAACAATGGCATTGCTGCGCAGAGAGGTGGAGAAATAGGTTAAGGATTTTTGTAAATCCAGCAAATTGAAAAGCTCGCCGTTTTCCATAGATTGGCGCAGGTGCTTCTCTAATTCGTCTGTTCTGCGGATAATGATACGAATGTATTTTAAGTAGAGCGTTGCCGATTTGTAAAGCAGCTGGAACAGGAAACGCGTATGCTTATAGGTGTTGAAAAGCTTGGCGTTATGCTGACCGAAATCAGCGGTAACAGCATTTGGTTCCAGGCAGATAGTTACAATATAACTATCCGTGATAATAATACCCAAAGGCATGGTGTCGTAATCCTTGTTACTGCGGAAGAAGGGGATATCGACCAGGATGAGGATTTGGTCATCCTCGATTTCAATACGCGACTTTTCTTCTTCGTCCAGTGCGGCGCTCAGAAAGTCCATCTGGATGCCTGTAGCGGCCGCAATTTCCTTGAGCTCTTCCGGGTCAGGAGTGTCGATATCAATCCAGCATCCCTTGGTGAGGTTTTCTAATTCACATTCTACTAAATCGTTTTCGGTTGTTCTCGTAATCTTGTACACTGGCTTCGACCTCCCTTCGTTAATACATAGTAGTATATATTTTTACGCGTGCAAAATGCAAACTTCTACAACATGATTATTTCTACATAAGTAGCCAAAATCCTTCCAGCTGAGCCAAGAAAAAATTTAGCTGAAGGTCTTTAATAAATTTTGTCGTTGAGGTATAATATAAACAATATACACTGATTCTGTTACGGAAAAATTATCACTGTGTTTTTTGGAAGTTAGCTAGTTGTTAATTTTGTAGTAGATTGGTAGTATGGAGCCGCCCTTAGTGGCGCAAGTAATTTTGTAGCATGCGCGTAGCATGGAAGAAAGGTAGTGTTTTTATGTCAATTCAGTTGTTCATCGTATGTGCGTACATCGCCCTCCTCTTTGGTATCAGCTTCTGGGTAAAAAAGAGAGCTGACGCCGGTTCTACAGCCTTCCTCTTGGCAAGTCGTAAGCTAACCACTATTTTGGTAGCTGTTAATGTCACCGGTCTGGCTGTTGGTGCTGCTTCTACCGTAGGTGTAGCGCAAAGAGCCTTCGGTGTTGGTCTGTCTGCTGGTTGGTACAACGGCGCCTGGTCTATTGGTGCGATTGTCATGGGCTTAGTTGCGGCTGGCAAGCTTCGCTCCATGAAGGTTTCCACTATTCCCGAATTCTTTGAGAACTATTATGATACTAAGGGCCGTTTGATTGGCGCTATTGGTTTGATTATCATCATGGGCGTTATCACCTCCCTGCAATATATGGCAGGCGGAGCGATTCTGTCCTCCCTGCTGCCCAATATCTTTACCTTTAAAACTGGTATGATTATGAGCGCAGTTGTATTTATCGGTATCACTCTGATTGGTGGTCTCTGGTCCTCTGGTCTTTCTAATATTGTCAGCGTAACCCTGATTTATGTTGGTATTGTTTACTCTGCAAGTCAATCTGTAGCTAATGTTGGCGGTTGGGATGCTATGGTAGCTAAGCTGCCGAATGCCGAGATTATGGCTTCTCCTATCGCTGGTCTGCCTCTGGCTGTTATCGTGGGCAACATTATTGTAATGATTACCCAAACGATTACGGCGCAAGGTCCTGTACAATTTGCCTGCGCAGCTGAAAACGCTAAGGCAGCTCGTAATGGCTACATTCTGGCCGGTCTGATGATTTTCCCTGTTGGCTTTATCTGCGCGATTGTGGGCGTAGTTGCTAAGGTTATGTTCCCCGAAATGCCCATGTCTCAGGCTGCTCTGGCTATGCCTAAGGTTATTATGAGCCTTGACCCCTTAGCTGGCGGCGTTACTCTGGCAGCAATGTGGGCAGCTGATGTATCCACCGCTTGTGCGATTTTGATGGGCACAGCCACCTTATTCACCCAAGATATTTATAAACGCTTCATCAACCCTGGCGTAACAGAGGCTAAGGCTGTTGTAATCAGCCGCCTGGCAGTTGTTATTGTTGGCTTAGTTACGCTGTGGTTTGCCTTCAACGCAGCTGGTATCGTAAGAACTATGATTGCAGGTCTGTCTATGACCACTGCTCTGACCTGTGTGTTCTTCTTTACTATTTGGGCTCCTGGTCTTTGCCGTCGCAGCTCTGCTTTCTGGACTACTCTGGTTGGTATCATCGGCATGGTGCTGTGGTATATGCCCGGCAGCCCCATCCAAGGTTTGAAGCCTGTTTTCGCTAATGAGGTTATATATTTTGAATGGCCTATTTGTATTGCAACCTTCCTCTTAGTTTCCGTACTTGATAAGGAAAAGATTAAAGAGGTTGTCATGGTTGAGGAAGAGGAAGAATAATGTCTCAGGATACTCTAAAACCCTCCTATAGCAGCATTGATATTGGTCGTGCGGCTCTGCAAATTGCTATTACCAGCTCGCGCCCAGAGGAAAATGCTGTGAAGGAAATGCTCCAAAAAAAGGGAATTAAGGCTACGGCAGTTGACTTTGGCGGCGAATTCATTACCTCCATTGTGAAGATTGTCGAGCGTGCCGTGGTTGCTGCAGAACGCCAGGGCCTTGTTTCCAATACTCATGTGGGCGCTGGCGCGGTAGCAGGTGCGGCTCACGAAGCCTTAGAGCAGGCTAAGCTGAAGGCCATTGGCTTCAATGTGGGTGGTAAGATTGGCCTTGCCCGTAGCGGTGAGCACCTTTGTGTAGC